>CAIYXE010000461.1 GCA_903930095.1 uncultured Hyphomicrobiales bacterium | reverse complement strand
GACTTTCGCCATCGCCTCGAGGCGAGGCACTTTGTCAGCGCTCCTTGCGCGGTCCAATAACGCTTTGCGCAGCGTGTCGTCCTGCGCACGGCTGGCGGCGAAGAGAAAATCCTGCACCACCGCTCCTGCAGCGTTCAAACACACCTTTTCACCCTGGACCTTAAGCCAGCACGATGTCTTGCTGAACTCCAGGATGTCCTTGCTTTCCGGAACGTGCAGCAGTCGACCGCGCCACATCTCCGCGAAAGCATGGCCGTTGGCCGTGTCGCCTCGCGTGCCGCGGTCGTATTTCGCGCGGATCTGGAGGTCCACCTCCGCCGGGTCGGGAAAGGCTTCTGTCGGCTGCAGCGTCTTGAGCACCTGTAGCCGCTCGGAGATCAGATCCTCTCTCAGTCCATGCTCTGCCTTGGGCCCGCCCTGTTCCGTGACCCATGACAGGAAGGCATGGCTGTCCAAGCGCTCGCAGTGGGCGTGGTAGCAGCAGAATGCCCGACTGGTCGGACTGTAGCGGCCCTCCGGGTTGCCGTCTGTATGCTCGTGGTTGTTCGGGCAGACGATACCGCACCAGCCCTCGGCGTTCACCCGCGATAGCACCAGCCCTTGGTCGGAGAGCCAACGCAGCACGCTGTCGCCACCGTTAGGCTCGCATGGAGGCGACCCAACTCTTGTTCTCTGGATGTCTGACATAGGGCAACACCACCAAGGAGATGGCCATTGTGCTGTGGCCCAGTGACTTCATAACCTGGTATGCTTTAGGAACCGCCTGGTATGATCTGCTCGGCGTCATGGATGCGGACACCGATCTGGCACCCATCGCGCAGATGCTGCGCGTGGAAATCGAGGGCCAGCCTCTTGCGGACTGGCACCGTGCCGCCAACATGCTGGGCATCCATCTGGAAACCGCGGATGCCATCGGTCTTGGACCGGTGCTGGATCTCTCGGAAGACCCGGAAGTTTTCGAGGAAGCCGAAATTACCGGTGGGCCCGATCCCATGATCGTCAATCATCACACCGCGCTGGCCCGCATCGCCGATGCGTGAGGTTGTCGAACTTGCCGCCCGCATTGCAGAACTCGAGCGCCGCTTCTCGGGCGTGATGCGTCACGGGACGGTGGAGGAGGTTGATGCCGCGAAGCAGCGCATCAGGCTCAGCTTCGGGAAGGATGTCGACGGAAAGCCCTTCCTGTCGCCCTGGGTGCCCTACGCCCAGATCGCCGGTGCGCTGAAGGTCCACACGCCACCGTCGAAGGGGCAGCAGTTCACAGCCCTGTCGCCCAACGGCGACTGGCAGCAGGCCGTGGCACTGCCGATGACATGGAGCGATCAGAATCAGTCGCCATCATCAAATGGCGACGAGAACGTTCTTACCTACGGCAACGTCACGGCCACCATCAAGGACGGCCTCTGCGAGGTCGTTGTTGGCGCCGCCAGCCTGAAACTCACGTCCGCCGCCGTGAGGATCAAGGTTGGCGGCGTCAACGTTGAAGTGAGCGGCGCCGGCGTGGCCATCACCGGCGGCAAGGTCACGCATGATGGGAAAAACATCGGGTCCACCCACCTCCACGGCGGTGTAGTGCCCGGCGGCGGTCTGACGGACG
>CAIYXE010000460.1 GCA_903930095.1 uncultured Hyphomicrobiales bacterium | reverse complement strand
GTCCATTTTCCCCGTGGCGGAACGAAGGGGGTGTCCTCTCCAGATAGGCCCGAGAGGAAGCAGCCGAAGGCATTGTCGCGGACCGAGAGCACGCCGGGGACGTTCTCCCAGACGACGATCGAGGGCGGCAGTCCGCGTTCAGCGCGGCGTTCATCAATGGCATCGGCAAGCTTCACAAACTCCAGTGTCAGGTTTCCGCGGGCATCAGCGAGTGACTTGCGCAAGCCCGCGATGCTGAATGCGGTACATGGGCATCCGCCCACCAGGATATCGGCCCCGGCGATCCAGTCCTCGCCGCGCAGCAGCGTGAAATCGCCATGGAGGGGCACGTCGGGGTAGTGATGGGTGAGCACCGCCCGGGCGAAGGGCTCGATCTCGGAGAAGGCCAGCGGCCGGAAGCCAAGCGGGTGCCAGGCGACGGTCGCAGCTTCGATCCCTGAGCAGACGGAGAGATAACTCAGGCTCAAGTGGCGGACCGTTTCTGCTTGCGGGATGGCGCAGGGACGTCAGCTTCCTGCTCGCTGACCGGCGCGACGGACGGTTCGGGAGTTTCTGCGGCGACGGCAGGAGGTTCGGTCCGAGGCTCGGCGGCAGCGCCCTCATGAGCCCCAGGCAGCCGGACGAGCGTACCAAGCCGCAACTCATGTTCCGCCTGACGTTCGGTGAGATCGAGGACGGTCCCGACCCCGGTATTGCGGATGCCCGCGATGAAGGGGCCCGCCCTCTCTGTGATGGCGTAGCGTGGCATGTGGTCTAACCCTTTGTTGGTGTGGATTTTTCCGACGGATTTCCGGAACAATTGCATTCAAGCCGCATTTCCGGTAAGTTTCCGGAAATCGTTCACCCCATCCCAGGAGGCTATTGTGGCTACCGCACGGAAGACCCCGGTCGACACATTTCGAAAACGTCTTCGCCAGAAGGGAATGGTTCGCGTCGAGATTCACGTCCAGAAAGACGATGCCGTTCTCGTCAAAAGCGTTGCGCGCGCCTTGGGTGACCCTAGGACAGCAGCCCAGGTGCGTACGATCCTCAAGGCCCGCTTCACAAAGCCTGCACAAGCCGGATTGAAGGCTCTCCTCGCCTCTGCCCCGCTTGAGGGCGTCGAACTTGAGCGCCCCCGTGACATGGGACGGGAAATCGAACTGTGAAATACCTCGTCGATACCAATGTGATTTCCGAGATCCGGAAGGGCAGCCGCTGCAATCCTGGGGTCTCGGCCTGGTATGCGACGGTGGTTGATGAGGACCTGTGCATCAGTGTTCTTGTCCTCGGTGAAATCCGCAAAGGCATCGAGTTGCGAAGGTCGCGCGACCCTCGGCAGGCGCAAGTACTGGAGGAATGGCTCTACTCTGTGACCGAAGCTTTCGGCGAGCGAGCGCTGCCAATCGAAACCGCGATCACGGATGAATGGGGCCGCCTAAATGCCGTGCGGCCAATTCCTGTCATCGACGGCCTCCTGGCCGCTACCGCAATGGTCCACGGTTTGACCCTCGTCACGCGAAACGAATCCGACGTTGTTGGTCTTGGCGCAGCGGTACTGAACCCCTTCACCTGAACCCTTGCTCCGAGCAATAGCGGTGAGAACGCGACCCGGAACGGCCCAGGTCCTATTCACCGCATGTTTTGCGGAGATGGGCCTTCTTATTCTCCGCATCTTGCAGAGATCAGACCTTTCCTCCTTAGCAGCACTCGACGAGCTCCCTTTAGTTCGCCGGCACGTCCGTCAGACCGCCGCCGGGCACTACACCGCCGTGGAGGTGGGTGGACCCGATGTTTTTCCCATCATGCGTGACCTTGCCGCCGGTGATGGCCACGCCGGCGCCGCTCACTTCAACGTTGACGCCGCCAACCTTGATCGTCACGGCGGCAGACGTGAGTTTCAGGCTGGCGGCGCCAACAACGACCTCGCAGAGGCCGTCCTTGATGGTGGCCGTGACGTTGCCGTAGGTATTCGCAGCAGCCTTCTCGGCGGGCTGGTCACGGTCGGCGTGGTAGGTGAGGCAGTTGCCGTTCACCTCGGCATCGCGGACAATGGCGGACACGGGAGCATCGGCAGACGAGGCATCAGCCCCGTAGATGGCGATGGCGGCGGGCGTCTGGCTGCCGTCGCTGGCACCAACTGCACTCGCGACGTATTTGCCGGTTGCCGTGATCTTGCCGAGCACGGTGCCTGCGGCAATGATCCCGGCACCCGAGGCGATGGTGATGGCCTCGCGTGAGCGCTGGCCGTTGGCTTCCGAGAGGATGAACTCCCCCGGGTGGCGGGTTTCGACGAGGACGGTCATGTCTGGTGTTCCTTTCAGGCCCGGGCAAACTGGCGGTTGGCGTTGGCGATGGCCCGCTTCCAGCCTTCCTGGATGAGGGTGCCTGCATCGGGTTTCTCGGCACCGCCGGGGGCTCCGAACTCAGGGCCGGTGCTGGCCCGCTGGGCCAGGGCCTCGAGCCTTGTCTCCTTCGGCGACACGCCGAGGATCCTTTCGGCCTCCGCAACGCTCAGGGCCGTTTCGGTAGCCAGCATGAGGGCTTGGCTTCCGCGGCCGTCGGCAGCCTCGGAATTGACGATGGCCCGAATGCGGGCCCGTTCCTCGAGGCGGGCGGCGGCAATTGCC
>CAIYXE010000459.1 GCA_903930095.1 uncultured Hyphomicrobiales bacterium | reverse complement strand
CTGGCGCGTTCGGCCACGGGGCAGGAGTTCTCCAACTACACGACACTCTCCACGGGCCCGCGCCGGGCGGGTGATCCTGATGGGCCGGTCGAATATCACGTGGTGATCCTCGACAATGGCCGCTCCAACGTGCTGGGCACCGAGTTCCAGGACATGCTGCGCTGCATCCGCTGCGGCGCCTGCCTCAATCACTGCCCGGTTTATCAGGCGGTGGGCGGGCATGCTTATGGTTGGGTCTACCCCGGCCCCATCGGGTCGGTCGTGACGCCTGCCTTGGTCGGCATCGAGAATGCGAAGCATTTGCCCAATGCATCGACCTTCTGCGGCCGCTGCGAGGAGGTGTGCCCGATGCGCATTCCGCTGCCGCGCCTGCTGCGCCACTGGCGCGAGAAGGAATTCGAGAAGCACCTGCAGCCCAGCGCCATGCGTTGGGGCATCAATGCCTGGGCCTGGCTTGCCAAGCGGCCCTCGCTCTACCGCAAGGCCACGGCATTGGCGGCCCGCGTGCTGACCAACCAGGGTCACGGCAAGGGGCGGCTTTCGAAAGTGCCCTTCGCCTCAGGCTGGACGCAATACCGTGACTTCCCCGCGCCGCAGGGCAAGACCTTCCACCAGCTGTGGAAGGAGCGCCGCTCATGAGCGCGCGTGAGGCCATGCTGGCCCGCATCCGCGCCAAGGTGGCGAAGGGGCCGGAGGATGTGCGCCGCGCCACCGTGGACCAGCGCATCGCCCAGCACCCGCGTAACCTCATCCCCGAGCGGGGCATCGGCGACGAGGCGCACCGGCTTGCCGTGTTCACCGAGATGATGGAGGCGGTGGGCGGCTCGGTCGAGATTCTCGATCATATGGAAGACGTGCCGCAGGCGGTGGCGGAGTATCTGCGTAACAGCAACCTGCCCGCCCATGTGCGCCGAGGTGCTGACCCGGTGCTGGCCAAGCTTCCCTGGCACCGCGGTGGCGCGCTTGAGGTGGCGGAGGGCCGCGCCGAGGACTCAGACCGCGCCTCGGTCACCCGCGCCTTCGCGGGCGTGGCCGAGTCCGGCACCATCATCCAGGTCTCAGGCGCGGACAATCCGACGACGCTCAACTTCCTTCCGGAAGTGCACATCGTGGTGCTGGAGGCGTCTGCCATCTTCGCCAGCTATGAGGAGGCGTGGACCAAGCTGCGCGCCGCCTTCGGCGAAGGCGTGATGCCGCGCACGGTGAACATGATCTCCGGCCCGTCCCGCACCGGCGACATCGAACAGACCATCGTGCGCCCCGCCCATGGGCCGAAGAACATGCATGTGATCGTCACGCGGTAGTTAGCGTCTTCTCCCGCTTCTTCGGCGGGAGAAGAAGGGACCCGTTGCGCATGCAACGGGGAGATGAGGGGATGCACGCGCTGCTCTGCGTCCGGAATCTGCGGTCCCTCACCTCCCCCAACTTCGTTGGGTCCCCTTCCTCTCCCGCGTCGCGGGAGAGGACCTCGGCCACGCGCAAAGCATGTCTGTGCGGAAGCCTTTTGACTTATCCCCAATTCGCCGTCATTTTGCGCCATCCGCAAATCAGAACCGAAATGGGGGACTGCATATGAAGCTTCTGCGCTACGGGGCCGCCGGCAAGGAAAAGCCGGGCATGCTCGACAAGGACGGCAAGATCCGTGACCTTTCCGCCGTGGTCGACGACATCTCGGGCGAGGCGATCGGCCCCAAGGGCCTCGCACGGCTGAAGAAGATCAAGCCGGAATCGCTGCCCCTCGTGCGCGGCAAGCCCCGCATTGGCGCCTGCATCGCCAATCCGCAGAAGTTCATCGCCATCGGCCTCAACTATTCCGACCACGCGGCGGAATCGGGGCTTCAGGTGCCGAAGGAGCCCGTCGTGTTCACCAAGCAGGTGAGCTGCCTGTCTGGTCCTTATGACGACGTGACGATTCCGCCCAAGTCCAAGAAGTCGGACTGGGAAGTGGAGCTTGGCATCATCATCGGGTCCAGGACCAAGAACATCAAGAAGAAGGACGCG
>CAIYXE010000458.1 GCA_903930095.1 uncultured Hyphomicrobiales bacterium | reverse complement strand
GTCAAACTCCCATGCAGGTTGTGCGCCTGGAAGATGAAGCCAAGTCTTCGCCGCAACATCTCTCTCAGATGGGCACTCGCGCCATGCAGCTCATGCCCCAGCAGTCTGACTGATCCATCCTGCACATCTCGCAAGCAACCCATAAGTGTGAGGAGGGTTGTCTTGCCGGATCCCGAAGGTCCCATCAACACGGTCAGGCTTCCACGTCTGATCCTCAAGTCAATGTGATAGAGCGCCTGCTTCCTTGCCTCTCCCGCACCAAACCAGTGATTCAATCCGGAAACGTCTACCGGAGAAACATCATCTGAACCCTGCGCCATCAGAATAGATCTGCCGGGTCGGCGGCGGCCAATCTGCGCGTGGCGATAGCGCCAGACAGCAAGCATGCGATGACCGTTCCCATGAAGACAATTGCCGCCATGCCAGGCGTCATGGCGACCGGCAAGTTGGTTGCGCGGGCCATTCCGGCGAGAACCAGATTGGCAACCGCAAAGCCAGGGATGAAACCCAGAACGCCAAGAATCAAAGCTTCTTCGAGCACGATGCCGAGGAAAAACTTCTGACCATACCCCATCGCCTTGAAGGTCGCGTATTCACTCAAATGATCGGCAACATCGGTTGACAGAACCTGATAGACGATCACGATCCCGACCAGAATTCCGATGATGACGCCAAAGCCAAAGATGATGCCAGTGGGCCGCTTGGTCTGCTGATAACTCAGATCTTCCGCTGCTGCGGTGGCAAAGCTTCGGATTCTCAGCGACTTGTCCGTGATCAGCTCGCGAAGCCGGGTAACGACAGTTTCGGGGTCAGTACCGGCGGTGAGCTTCAGCAGAATATGATCGGGTGCACCGGAACTGCGTGCGGGAAACAGGTTGAGCAATGTTTGGTCTGAAACGATCATGTAGCCATCGCCACCGAATCCACCTCCCCCGGAAAACGTGTCGTAGATTGTCAGCGTGGTACCACTCACCTCAAATGACAACGGGCTTTGCGGACGGATGGCAGCAGCCAATTCTGGCGGCAGCCCGCGGCTGAGGCGGTCAAGAATGCCAGAGTTCTGCAGTTGCAGGGTACTTGTCCGCGGCAGAAGTTCGGGGCTGAAAAAACGAGCTTGGGTCGGGTCTATCCCAAAGGTGGTCAGGCTCAGGGTCTTGTCGCTGCGCTGCCAGGAAACGTTTGCCACGAAAAGCCCCGTGCCTGAATTGACAGCGGGATCTTCCATGGCCTGAAATATCCATTGCCGCGCAACGTTTCCACCCTCCGTCATGGAGTTGGCGTCGGAGGCCGAGATCATGATGTCCGCCTGGAAAAACCCATAGGGTTTCATCGTGGCTGTCGCCATCGAGTTCATGATGGCGAGTTGCACAAACACCAGCACGTTTGCAAAAGCCACGCCTGCCAGGGCAGACGCAAATCGGGCTCTGCTGTGGGTGAGCTGCAGCCAGCCGATTGGCAGCCGCCCGAACAGCGCTTGCAAAAGCCAGCTCAAGGCTGGGCCGCAGACTTCGAGTTGGTATCAATGCGGGCAATGACCTCGAGATTGGTGAAGCGCGCTGCAATGGCAGAAGAGGGCTCATCCAGTTCGACCATCACCCGGACCACCCGCGCGTCGGTATTGGCGGCGGTATCATCCGCGAGCAGCCCTTGTCTCCCCACTGTCAGACCGATGGACACCACCCTTCCCTGAAGCGTTCTCCCCAGTGCCGCCGCCGCCAGCTCCACAGGTTGACCCTTGGCCACCATGACAATGCGGTCCTGATAGATCTCTGCCTCCGCCATCATCTGGCGGGTGTTCCCCATCTCCATGATCCCTTCTGCAGGTGGCTTCTGGCCGGGGCTGGCGTGGATGTTGAGGATCGTACCATCTATGGGCGCCACGACAGCAGCACGGATCAAATCATTTCGGGCGCGGGTCAGTTCAGCCTGGGAGGCTTCGAGATTGCGAATGGCGACCAGAACGTCCGGCTGCTCATCCACTTCTGCCGCGGTGAAGCGAGCCAGCGTGGCTTCAGCCCGTGCCACCAACGCGATGGCCTGAAGATCGGCGGCCCTCGCCGCGTCGAGCGCCGCTTTGGTTGCCACACCCTGGCCGGAGAGTTGCTCCGCACGGGACAGCGCCATCGCGGTTTCCGCAGCAACGGAACGAGCCTGTGCCAACCCTGCCTGAGCCTCATTGCGGCTGTTATCAACCGCGGCGCGGGTCTGGACCAGCGAGGCCTTTCGCACTGCAAGATTGGCTTCGGCAAGAAAAGCAGAGCTCCTCAGCTGTGCTTCATTATCAAGACGGGCCACAATGCTGCCCTTTGACACGAGATCGCCTTCTGCAACCAGAATTTCGGCCACCCTTGCATCCCCAGCGCCATAGGGGGGTGCCACGGTCGACATATCACCGCGCGGCAGCAACCGGGCAAGACCCAAAACATCCGAGGCGCGCATGGTTTCCGCCATATCCTTCGGCAACATGATCTCTGGCGGAATGGCGATTGGGGACGCCGATCCACCGCCAGGCTGCAACCCCGTCAATGCATAGAATTTCTGGAGGCCGGGTGGCTGGAAATACATACCGAGCACAGCGCCCGAGAACATGAACAACGGAACCAGAAGAACCAGAAGATAGCGCGGACGAAACCAGATGCGCTTTGTCCTGGCATCGGCTCTTTCATTTGCGACAATCTCAAGCGGCAGGTCTCGATCTGGAATGCTGGTCATAGTGGTCGCCCATAAACCAGTGAACGTATCTTCATGTGTGTCAGACGATCCCATACGATGAGTGTCATTCAGTTGATCGCTCTCCTCTCAGGCTGACATAGGGCACGTCGCCCCAGTTTGCCTTGATGCCAAGACAAATACCATGAAACTGAAGACGCCAGAGGGGACTCTTTCATGAAGCTCAACTGTTCGAGGGCAAGCCGCCCGCCTTCAACCGCCGCTACCTCGAAAGCCGCCTTGCCTATCGCATCGAGGAACTGGCCTACGGCGGCCTGAAACCTGAGACCGTGCGGCGGCTGGAACGGCCGGGCGAGGAACCGGACGGCGGCAGCAAGGCGAAGCGGCAGACGCGCGATCGATCGCTGGCACACGGCTCATGCGGGAATATAAGGCCGTCGAACACTGCATCACGGTGCGGGATGATGACTTTGAACATCAGGGGTGCGCCTCCCACACAGGGTGAGGCCGCCCGGGCAAGTATAGTTGGCATGCTTAGGCGAGCAGGTCACGCAGCTGAAGCTGATTCTGTTGCCC
>CAIYXE010000457.1 GCA_903930095.1 uncultured Hyphomicrobiales bacterium | reverse complement strand
GCGCCGCGGCCCGTCACCTGTGCGGTGACGATGGCGCCCGGCGCCATGCGGCTTTCAAACTTCACCTGCGCGAAATGCTCGGTGCGGCCCATCGCCTCCGTCTCCACCAGCACCTGGCGCATGGCGCCCAGTTCACTGCTGAGGAAGGCATCGAGCCGGCCCAGGCCCTTCTGGCGGAGCCTGGCGGCGCGCTCCTTGATCACATGCTTCTCGATCTGCGGCATGCGTGCGGCAGGCGTGCCGGGGCGGGGCGAAAAGGGAAAGACGTGCAGATAGGTGAGGCCGCAGTCATCCACGATCCGCATCGAGTTCTCGAACATTTCGTCCGTCTCGGTGGGAAATCCCGCGATGATGTCGGCCCCGAAGACGATGCCGGGGCGGCGGGCGCGGAGTTCCGCGCAGAAGACAACCGAATCCTCGCGCCCATGGCGGCGCTTCATGCGCTTGAGGATCATGTCGTCGCCGGACTGGAGCGAGAGGTGGATGTGCGGCATCACCCGCTCTTCCCCCGCAATCACGTCCATCAGTTCGGGATCAGCCTCGATCGAATCGATGGAAGACAGGCGCAGGCGCTTCAGTTCCGGCACCTGCTTCAGGATGCGTGCAGAAAGTGCGCCAAGCCTCGGTGCGCCGTCGAGATCGGCTCCCCAGGAGGTGAGGTCAACGCCCGTGAGCACCACTTCGGAATAGCCCGAGGCGACGAGGCGGCGCACCTGTTCCACCACATCCTGCGGCGCAATCGAGCGGGAATTGCCGCGGCCAAATGGAATGATGCAGAAGGTGCAGCGGTGGTCGCAGCCGTTCTGCACCTGAACGAAGGCGCGGGTGCGCTCCTTCAGGCCATCGATCAGATGCGGCCTTGCTTCCTTCACCGCCATGATGTCCGATACGGAGACGCGCGCATTGGCGCCGCGCTGCCAGCTTTCGGGCCGCAGTTTTTCCTCGTTGCCGAGCACGCGGGAAACTTCCGGCATGTTCGCGAACATCTCAGGCTCGGTCTGTGCCGCGCAGCCCGTCACGATGATCTCGGCGTGCGGGTTCTCGGCCCTCGCCTTGCGGATCGCCTGGCGGGCCTGGCGGGTCGCTTCCGCCGTCACCGCACAGGTGTTGAAGACGATGGCATTGGCAGCACCTGCCTTTTCGGCATGGTTGCGCATCACCTCGGTTTCATAGGTGTTGAGGCGGCAGCCGAAGGTGATGAAGGTGGGCTCAGCCATCACTCACACCGCAAGATGGGGCGGCAGGTCGCCTTCGAATTCATAGGTCACGGGGCCTGTCATGATGATGTGGCCGTCGCTTTCGCGCACATCCATGAAGAGATCGCCGCCCGGCAGCGTGACGGTGGCCTTGCGGTCCAGCCGCTTGAGGCGGAAGCCCGCCGCCATCACGGCGCAGGCCGCCGTGCCGCAGGCCTGGGTGAGGCCCGCGCCCCGCTCCCACACCTTGATCGTCACGTGGTCCCTCGCGTCGATGCGCGCCAGCGTGATGTTGGCGCGGTTGGGGAACAGCGGGTGATGCTCCAGCATGGGGCCGACCCTGGCGAGGTCGACGACGTCGAGGTCCTTGACCCAGAAGATGCAGTGCGGATTGCCGACATTCACAACTGACGGCTTGTCGATCAGCGGTGCGTCGACGGGTCCGACGAAGAGGTCGATGTAGCGCGTGTCATGGAACTTCTGCGACAGCGGAATATCCTGCCAGTCGAAGCGGGGCGCACCCATGTCGACGGTGACGAGCAGGTCACCGCCCTTTTCCGCCACAAGGAAACCGCCCTTGGTGTCGATCGTGGCGCGGGTGGCGTTCTTTTCCGCAAACAGCACGTCCGCGATGCAGCGCGTGGCGTTGCCGCAGCTTTCGACCTCCTCACCCTCATTGTTCCAGATGCGCATGGTAACGTCCGCCTTCCGCGACGGCTCGATCACGATCAGCTGGTCGCAGCCGATGCCGGTCTTGCGGTCGGCGATGGCGCGGGCCTTGGCTTCGTCCATGGCAATGGGGCGCTGGCGCGCATCGAACACGACGAAGTCGTTTCCGAGCCCGTTCATCTTGCGGAAATGGAGGGGTGAGGCCTCAGTCATGGGGGCCTTATATGGGAAAAGCCCAAGGGATTGCTAGACCGCCGATAGATGCTAGCCTCAGCGGCGCCGTTGGGAGGCGGCAGGCATGGCATCACGCGATTTCAGAAGCGAACTGGTGGGCTCGTTTTCCGAGGGCTCCAACGGCAACCCCACGGTGGCAATGATCGAGGCGGCCTTCCGCCACCACGGCCTCAACTGGCGCTATGTCAATTGCGAGGTGCCGCCGGAGATGCTGGCAGATGCCGTCAAGGGTGCGCGCGCCATGGGCTGGCGGGGCTTCAACCTGTCCATTCCCCACAAGGTGGCGGTGATTCCCCTGCTGGACGGGCTGGGCGAGAGTGCCGCCATCATGGGCGCCGTCAACTGCGCGGTGAACCGCGATGGCCGCTTCATCGGCGAGAACACCGACGGCAAGGGCTTTCTCAAATCGCTTCAGGAGGTGGTGGACCCCCAGGGCCGGAGCATCGTGATGTTCGGGGCGGGCGGAGCAGCGCGGGCCATCGGCGTCGAGTTGGCGCTGGCCGGGGCCCGCTCCATCACCGTCGTCAACCGCTCGGCGGCGCGGGGCGAACCACTGGTGAAGCTGTTGAACGAGAAGACGAATGCACCCGCAACACTGGCACTGTGGGACAAGACCTATGCCATTCCGAAGGCGGCTGACATCGTGGTCAATGCCACATCCATCGGGCTCGGCAATGGCAATGCACCGCTCGACATCGATGTGTCCTCCCTCACACCGGCCATGGTGGTGGCGGACGTGATCGTGGACCCGCCGGACACCCGCTTCCTGCGAGACGCCAAGGCGCAGGGCTGCACCACCATCGACGGGCTGGGCATGCTGATCAACCAGGGGGTGATCGGGGTGAAGTACTGGACGGGGCTTGATGCCGATCCCGCCGCGATGCGCAGGTCGCTCGAGGACATCTTCGCCCATTGAACCGCGCGTGGGGGTGGCCGGCGGCGGAACCCGTCTCCGGTCAAGCCGCCGAGGCGCTGGGCTTCGGGTTTGCGGCAGGCTCCGTCAGGATGGCATAGAGGCCCTCGGCATCATCGGTGCCGCGGAGCTTGGCCACGACGCCGGGATCCCGCAGCAACCGCGAAATCCGGGCCAGGGCCTTGAGATGATCAGCACCGGCATGCTCAGGAGCGAGCAGGACGAAGACGAGATCGACCGGCTGGCCGTCGACCGACTCGAAATCAACCGGCTGGGCCAGCCTCGCGAACAGGCCATAGACGCGTGAGATGGATGGCACCTTGCCATGCGGAATGGCAATGCCCTGGCCAATGCCGGTGGAGCCGAGCTTTTCACGCTTCAGCAACGTCTCGAAGATCACGCGGTGATCGATGGCCACCTGTCCGGCCATGGCGTGGGACAGTTCCTGCAGCAGCTGTTTCTTGTTCGCCGCCTTGAGACTGGCCAGAACAGACTGCTTGTCGATGAGGGAATCCAGGGTCATGCGGGTCGTGTCCCGTAAAGATCGGTGATCAGGCGCTCGGCGTCGGGTCGACCCAGCCGATGTTCCCATCGGGGCGCCTGTAGACGAGGTTGAGGCCGCCATGCCCTCCGTTGCGGAAGAGCAGGAATGGCATCGTCGAAATGTCGAGTTGCATAACCGCCTCGCCGACCGACAGTTCCGGCAGTTCGACGCCGGTTTCCGCCACGATCACGGGATGGGCTTCTGCCACCTCTTCATTGGCATCCGTTGCAGCGGGGATCGTGTAGCTTTGTGCCGTCACCCGGCGCACCGGCTCGCGCCGGGCGCGGTGGTGGTCCTTCAGCCTCTGCTTATAGCGCTTGAGCTGCTTCTCGAGGTGGCTTGCCGCCTTGTCGAAGCTCGGGTGGGCCTCGGCTCCCGTGCCCTCTGCCTGCAGCACCAGCCCCGTGGCCAGGTGCAGGGTGCAATCCGTGTGGAAGCCAACGCGCTGCTTTTCCACGGTCACATGCGCATGGACCGTTCCCTCGAAGTACTTCTGCTTGATCAGCTGAAGGCGAGACTCGATGTGCTCACGCAAGGCGTCGCCGACATCGAGGTTCTTACCGGTGACTTTGATCTGCATGGTCGTCGCAAATATCCCTGCTTCGCCCTGAGCAATACACATGGGCGCGTTTGGCTGTCACGTCAACTGGCCTGTCAATCTTGCCCGGAGCTCTACCTGTTTTCTTCGCTGCAAACGCGGCACCCTGCCGCCCGTCCGGGCCGTCTGCGAAGCGGGGCGGAACCTAGTCGAGCGGGAGAGCCACGTCAACGCCCCATACGGAGGCTGACCTTGCGCTCCCGCCGGCGCTGGACGGAAGACGGAATTCCCAACTCTTCCCGGTATTTGGCTACCGTCCGGCGGGCGATCTCGATCCCCATCGCCTGCAACCGCTGGACGATCGTGTCATCGGAGAGGACTTTATCCGTCTCCTGCCCGATCAGTTCCTTGATGCGGTGGCGCACGGCTTCGGCCGAATGAGCATCGCCTTGCTCCTCGGAAGAAGCGATGGCCGTGGTAAAGAAATACTTGAGCTCGTAGATGCCGCGCGGCGTTGCCATGTATTTGTTGGACGTCACCCGGCTCACCGTCGATTCATGCATCTCGATGGCATCTGCCACCGTCCTCAGGTTGAGAGGCCTGAGATGCTGCACGCCCAGCACCAGGAAAGCATCCTGCTGGCGCACGATCTCGCGCGCCACCTTCAGGATGGTCTTGGCCCGCTGGTCGAGGCTCTTGACCAGCCAGGTGGCATTGGCCTGGCACTCTGACAGATAGACCCTGTCCTCGCTTCGCGCCGCCTTGGTGGAAACGCGCGCCAGATACTGGTTGTTGATGAGGACGCGCGGCAGCGTCTCGGTATTGAGTTCGACGATCCAGGCGCCTTCGGGCGAAGCCCGCACGATCACATCCGGAATGACCGGCTGCACGGGCTCAGACCCGAAAGCGCTGCCCGGCTTGGGATTGAGGGCGCGCAGTTCGGCGATCATGTCCTTGAGGTCGTCGAGGTCGACGCGGCAAAGCGACTTCAGAGCCGGAAAGTCACGCCGTGCCAAAAGCTCAAGGTTGGCGACGAGGGCCTGCATGGCCGGATCGAAGCGGTCACGCTCCATGAGTTGCAGGCTCAGGCATTCCTTGAGGTCGCGGGCGAAAACACCCGGAGGGTCGCAGGATCTCAGCTTCGCCAGCACGCTCTCCACATGGGTCACCGATGTGCCGAGGGTTTCCGCCACCGGCTCAGCGCCTGAGGTGAGATAGCCATCCTCGTTCAGCATGCCGATCAGGTGATGGCCGATCAGCCGCTCGGACGCCTCCGTCAGCAGGAGGTTCATCTGTTGCGTAAGGTACTCGGCAAGAGTGGGCTGGCTGGTGAGGGTTGCCGCGAAATCATTGTCCTCGGCGTTGAGAGACATGGCCCCCTGCGGCCTCAGCGAGGACCAGCCCGAATCCTGCGCGCCCTGGGCAAGCCGGTTGGCGGCATCGGCGCGCGCCTCATGGGTATAGACATTCTCGAGTTCGGTATCGAGCGTACGAAGCCGTTCTTCCGCTCCGGTGTCTGCCTGAAGCGCGCTCACCATGTCGGGCTGGCCGCCGGTGGCCGGGAGGCTCTCCGTCTGAACCTCGTTCCTCTCGTCACGCTCGAGCAGCGGATTGCGCTCAAGCTCCTGGTCGACGAAAACCTGAAGCTCGATATTCGACATCTGCAGCAGCTTGATTGCCTGCTGCAGCTGCGGCGTCATGACGAGCGACTGGCCCTGGCGGAGTTCGAGCCTCTGGTTCAGCGCCATGGCGCGCTCTCATGGTTCACAGGCTGAAGTCGGCGCCGAGATAATGGCGCCGGACGTCAGCGTTCGCCACGATCTCATCGGGCGTGCCCTGCGTCAGGACCTGGCCCTCATGGATGATGAGCGCCGTGTCGATGAGTTCAAGGGTTTCGCGGACGTTGTGATCCGTAACAAGCACCCCGATTCCCCGAGAGGTGAGCTGTCGCACCAGCTTGCGAATATCACTGATCGCAATCGGGTCAATTCCGGCGAACGGCTCGTCGAGGAGCATGAACTCTGGGTCGGCGGCAAGGGCGCGGGCGATTTCCACGCGGCGACGCTCTCCGCCAGAGAGCGCAACAGCCGGCGAATTCCGGAGGTGGGAAATTGAGAACTCATCAAGCAACTCACGCAACTTTTCTTCGCGCTGTTGCCGGGAGCCCTCGGTCAGCTCCAGCACGGCGCGAATGTTTTCCTCGACGGTCAGGCCGCGGAAGATCGAGCTCTCTTGCGCCAGATAACCAATCCCGAGCCTTGCCCTCCGGTACATGGGCAGGTGGGTGATCTCCGTGCCATCGAGGCTGATCCGGCCGCTGTCGGCGGCAATGAGGCCGGTGATCATGTAGAACACCGTCGTCTTGCCGGCGCCATTGGGTCCCAGAAGTCCCACAGCTTCACCGCGCCTGACGGAAAGCGAGACATCGCGCACCACGGGCCTGCGCTTGTAGGACTTCCTCAAGCCCTCAACCACCAGCCCGGCTTGCGCAGCACCGGCCTGCCCTCTGACGTCCGTTTGCGGAATCTGTGCCCGCCGGGGCGCCATCTTGAGAGCCTGCCTGTCTGTCACCACGTTTTCGTCACGCGCCAATCGAGAATCCACCAAATAGATTTAATTTTACCTAAAGACCGTCAATCCGGCAGGAAGCTTCCCTTCACGCGGCCACCCGTCATCTGGATCTTGTTGGTATTGAGGTCGGCATTGAGTTCTTTGCCCGAAAGCACCGATGCGCCCTGCAAGAGTTTGACCGCACCGCCCACCACCAGCTTGTTCGTCTGCGGGTTGAACTTGGCCCAGTCACCGGTGATCGTCTCGCGCGGCGTCTTGATGGTGACATTTCCCTTGGCGTCGAGATCGGTCGCATCGAGTTTCATGCTGCCGTCGGCCTGCTTGACCTCGGCATAGGTGACGGTGAGCAGGTCCGTCTTCAGGTTGGTGGTGCCGCGCGTCGCATCCACCTCCCCGGTGAACACGATCTTTTTCTCGGCGTCGATGATGAGCGTCTCGTTGGAGACGACGTCCACCGGCACCGGCGCCTGGGGCGTCTGTGCCTTAAGTGTACCCGCACTCATCAGCATGAGGGCCGCGGCGAGGATGGCGGCGAACCTGGTTGTCATGGATTTGCGTCTCCCTTGGTCTGTGGCGCGTCAAAGCGTGTTCTGACCCCATTCAAGAACAGAATTCGCGCACCGTCATCGGTTATTTGCATGCCGTTGGCATTGATCGTGCCGGACGGGAAGGTGACGGCGACCGGGCTTTCAGAGACGAGGCGCTTCTCCTCCATCACCACATTGGCGCGCTCCATGCGCGCCTTGAACCGGTCCTTCTGCTCCAGAACGACATTTCCGGTGAGGTCGAGTTTCCTGGCTTCCGTGTCGAAAAGACCGGTTTCGGCGGTGATTGTGAACTCCGTGCCGCCGGCGCGGCGGAACACGCCGGCAGGCTCCACAAGGTGGACGAGGGAGGGGGTGTTCTCGTCCTGCCAGCCGCGCTTGGCTGTTACCGCATAGGGCTGTTTTTCATTGTCGATGCCGGTGATGGTGGATTCGACCGCGGTGATCTGGTCGGCGCGCGCCGGGGGCGGCGCCTCCGGCTCCTGCGGCAGCATGGCGGTGAAAAGCCCCGCCTGCGCGAGGAAGACCAGCACGAAACCCAGGCCCAGCGCCGCCGCCAGCCATGTCAGGGCCTTCGCCAGCCCGGCCCGGCGCACGGCCCTCCGGGCCTGGTCAGTGGGCGAAGACATCGTCCTCGGTCCAGCCTGCAAGGTCGAGCGCGGCGCGCGAGGGGACGAAGGCGAAACAGGCCCGGGCGATGTCCTCCCGGCCTTCGCGGGCCAGCATCTGGTCAAGCCTCGACTTCAGCTCATGGAGGTAGATCACATCCTGGGCGGCATATTGCTTCTGCGCGTCGGAGAGCATGTAGGCCCCCCAGTCCGAACTCTGCTGCTGCTTGTTGAGCTCGATCCCGAGAAGTTCCTTGACCAGATCCTTGAGCCCATGCCGGTCTGTATAGGTGCGGGTGAGCTTGGAGGCGATCTTGGTGCAGTAGAGCGGAGCCGTGTCGATGCCGAGGTAATGCTTGATCACGGCCACGTCGAAACGGGCGTAATGGAAGATCTTGGTCACCGCCGGATCGGCGAACAGCGCCTTGAGGTTCGGGGCGTCATAGCTGCTGCGGTCAAGCTGAACCAGATGGGCATTGCCGTCGCCGGACGAGAGCTGAACGAGGCACAGCTTGTCACGGCGCGGGACAAGACCCAGCGTCTCGGTATCAACTGCCACGGAGGACCCCAGATCGAGGCCATTGGGCAGGTCGCCCTTGTAAAGCTTGACTGCCATCAGAGGGTCCCGACCTTTGCCGTATGTATAGGGATGGTGCCCAGAAGAGGACTCGAACCTCCACGCCTTTCAGCGCTAGTACCTGAAACTAGTGCGTCTACCAATTCCGCCATCTGGGCCAGCGGGGCGGTTCATAGAGAGGCTCGGCGGGCCTGTCAACCAAAGTCCTGAGCGGAAGTTGCCGGGGCGGCCTCCTCAGTCTTTGCATCCTTGCCGGTGCAAGGCTAGAAGACCTTCACCGACAACATCAGGGTGATTTCCGTGCTCGTTCAGCCATCCGACAGACTCATCACCATCATCGGCGGATCGGGTTTCCTCGGCCGGCACATCGTGCGGGCGCTGGCCGGGCGTGGATACCGGATCCGCGTGGCCTGCCGCAGGCCCGATCTCGCCGGCCACCTGCAGCCCCTCGGCAATACCGGCCAGATCATGATGGTGCAGGCCAATGTGCGCTACCCGGCCTCGCTGGCCGCGGCTTGCGAGGGTGCCTATGCCGTCATCAACCTGACGGGCGTTCTCTATTCCGCGGGCGCACAGAGCTTCGACGCCGTGCACGCCTTCGGCGCAGAAGCCTCGGCCAAGGCAGCGCATGACGCCAAGGCGCGGCTGTTCATCCAGATGTCTGCCATCGGGGCGGATGAAAACTCCCCGGCCCAATATGCGCGGAGCAAGGCCGAAGGCGAAAGGCGCGCACGCGCGGCCTTTCCGGGGGCCATCATCCTCAGGCCGTCCATCGTGTTCGGGCCGGAAGACGATTTTTTCAACCGCTTCGCCGGTATGGCGCGCCTTTCGCCCTTCCTGCCGCTGATCGGCGGCGGCGAAACGAAGTTTGCCCCCGTTTTCGTCGGCGACGTCGCGGAGGCAGTCACCCGGCTGGTCGACAAGGGCGAGGCGAGCGGCACGACCTATGAGCTCGGCGGGCCGGAAGTCTTCACCTTCCGCCAGCTGATGCAGTTCACACTCGATACCATCGGTCGCAAGCGCCTGCTGCTTCCCCTTCCCTGGGGCATTGCCAGGCTCCAGGCCACCGTGCTGGGACTGCTGCCCAAGCCGCTTCTCACCCTCGACCAGGTGGAACTGCTCAAGACGGACAATGTCGTGAGCGCGGCGGCGCGGCGCGATGGGTTGACACTCGAGGCTCTCGGCATCACCCCCCAGGGCATCGAGGGAATTGTCCCTGGCTATCTCTACCGCTACCGCAAGGCCGGTCAGTTCACCGCGCCCAAGGGCATACCGGAGTAGATCAGCGCCAGCAGCACGATGCCCAGCCCCACGCGGTAGACGGCGAAGGGCAGGAAGCTGATGTGGCGCACCATCTTCATCAGCACCGTGATGGTGCCGAGCGCCACGAAAAAGGTGAGCACGGCCGTCAGCAGCATGCCGAATGTGATGGTCTCGCCGGATGTCACTGCATCTCCCAGCTTCAGGATGCCCGCACCCGCAATCGCGGGGATGCCGAGCAGGAAGGCGAAGCGGGCCGCTTCCGGCCGTTCGAAGCCCAGGGCCCGGGCCGCGGACATGGTGATTCCGGAACGGCTGGTGCCCGGAATGATGGCGATGGCCTGCGCCACGCCAATGATGAGCGCGGGCATCCAGGTCATGTCGGACATGCGGCGGTTGGACAGGCCGTAGCGGTCGCACAGATAGAGCAGGATGCCAAAGAGGATGGCATTCCATGCCACCACCTCTGGCATCGTGCGCACCATGTCCATGAACCCGATCTTGTCGAGGAACAGGCCGAACAGCACGGCCGGAATAGTGCCCAGCAGGATCAGCAGCGCGAGCTTGCCCCAGCCGGTGACACGCCCCCGCAGCAGATCGGCCGCACCGATTGCAAGGTTCACGCAGTCCCGCCAGAAATAGACGACCACCGCCAGGAAGGAGCCCATGTGGACCATGACGTCGGTCAGCAGCCCCTGGTCTGGCCAGCCTGTCAGTGCCGGCACAAGCAGCAGATGGCCGGATGACGAGATCGGCAGGAACTCGGTGATGCCCTGGATCACGGCCAGGACGACGATCTGGAGAATAAGCATGTCGGCTGGCTGGGATGCCCCTTGAGGTTGATCCGGAATCTCTTGCCGCGAGGGCCACGAGCGTCCTATACGCCCGCATGAACCGGAGCAACCGCGGCACTTGCCTTGTTCGGATGCAAAGTTGACATTTTCAAGGTTAAGACTTCCCTAAAATGCCGAGTCTCATTCACTTCACCCTTGACCCGTTCAGCCGCAGGATTCGCCTGGCACTGGCCGAATACGGCGTTCCGGTTGAGCTGATCGACGAGTTGCCCTGGGACCCCAGCGCCGACATTTTCGAGCTTAATCCGGCAGGCACGCTTCCGGTCTATCTCGAGGATGCGGCAACGCCGGTCTGCGGCATCGAGGCGATCGGCGAATTTCTGGAAGAGACCAAGTCAGACCGCCTCAGCCTCATCCCCGGCGATGTCTTCGCGCGCGCCGAAGTGCGCCGCCTGCTTGGCTGGTTCGACGGGAAGTTCTACGCCGAGGTTTCCGAACCCATTCTGACGGAGAAGGTGATCCGCCGCTTCCTCCGGCAGGAGAAGGGCGGCGGAGGTCCGGACACCGGCCGTGTTCGCCAGGCGATGGCGCAACTGCGCAGCCACCTCGATTACATCGGGCACCTCGCCGACTGCAGGCCCTGGCTCGCCGGGGACGGCCTCTCGCTGGCCGACCTCAGTGCGGCCGCCCACCTCTCGGCGATCGACTATTTCGGAGATGTTCCGTGGGCGGAATATCCTGCCGCCAAGTCATGGTTCCAGCGCGTGAAGTCCCGCCCCTCCTTCAGGCCGCTGCTGGCGGACATGGTCCGCGGCATCACGCCGGGTCCGCACTACGCGGACCTCGACTTCTGAACGTGTCCGCTCTCGCAAGCGCCATCAGGGAGAAGGCCGCGCGCGAGGGCTTCGCCGCCGTCCGCATCATGGCGCCCGCGCATGATCCGTTGCAGGCGGAGCGCCTCAGCCACTTTCTGGCCGAGGGCCGCCACGGCGCCATGGCCTGGATGGCAGAGACCGCGGAGCGGCGTGCAAGCCCGCTCGCCCTGTGGCAGCAGGCACGGTCCGCCATCCTGCTGGCGCAGAACTATGCGACGGACCTTGACCCGCTGGAAAGGCTGAAGGACACGGAGGCCGGCGTCATCTCCGTCTATGCGCTGAACCGCGATTATCATGACGTGGTCAAGGGCAAGCTCAAGCGCATCGCACAGTGGCTGGCTCATGCGGCGCACGCCGAGGTGAAGGTCTTCGTGGACACCGCACCCCTGATGGAAAAGCCGCTGGCGCAGAAGGCGGGGCTCGGCTGGCAGGGCAAGCACACCAACCTGGTCTCGCGGGATCTTGGTTCATGGTTCTTCATCGGAACGATCCTCACCACGGCGGAACTGCCGCCCGACCAGCCGGAGCACGACCACTGCGGCTCATGCCGGGCCTGCCTCGACATCTGCCCGACCAATGCCTTCCCCGCCCCCTATCAGCTTGATGCCAGGCGCTGCATTTCCTACCTCACCATCGAGCATGACGGGCACATCGGGGTTGAGTTCCGCGCCGCCATGGGCAACCGCATCTATGGCTGTGACGACTGCCTCGCCGTGTGCCCATGGAACAAGTTCGCAGTACAGGCGCACGAGGCGAAACTCGCCGCGCGCGAGGAGCTGAAGGCGCCGCGCCTGGCGCTGCTGCTCGGCCTCGATGATGCCCGCTTCCGCGCATTGTTTGCAGGCTCGCCCGTGAAGCGCACCGGGCGCGACCGCTTCATCCGCAACGTGCTGATCGCTGCCGGAAACAGCAAGGACAGATCGCTTGTGCCATCAGTGGAAGCGCTGCTCGGCGATGCCTCTCCGCTGGTGCGCGCCATGGCGGTATGGGCACTGTCGCGGCTTCTGTCCGAAGCCAAGTTCGCCAGCCTGCGCAACGCCTGCTTGACACGCGAGGAGGACGTGGATGTCCGCCGCGAATGGGAGACCGCATGAGCCATCTTCTGTGTTTCGGACTGGGGTTTTCAGCACGCGTGCTGGCTGCAAGGCTGGCCGCGAAGGGCTGGCGCATCACCGCGACGAGCCGCGGCAGCGATGGTGCAGACCAAATTCGCGCCAGCGGTTATCGGGCCTTCGTGTTCGATGGCAGCGTGCCCCTGCCAGCCGGCGCATGCGAGGGCGTGACCCATGTGGTGATCTCCGCGCCACCCGGCGCCGATGGCGACCCCGTCCTGCGTCAGCATGCCGAAGAGTTCGCTTCGCGCGCGCGCCAGTTCCAATGGGCCGCCTATCTCTCCACCACCGGTGTCTACGGCGATCATGCAGGCGCTCTCGTCACCGAGGAGACGCCGCTCACCCCCAACACCGAGCGCGGCCACAAGCGGCTTCTGGCCGAAACGCAATGGCTTGAGCTCTGGCGCAGCGGCGGCCTTCCCGTGCACATCTTCCGGCTTGCCGGAATCTATGGCCCCGGCCGCAACCAGCTCCTGCCGCTCATCGACGGCACGGCCAAGCGCGTGATCAAGGAAGGGCAGATCTTCAGCCGCATCCATGTCGAGGACATCGCCAATGTGCTCGAGGCCTCGATCGCCCGGCCCGATCCCGGCCGCGCCTATAATGTCTGCGATGACGAAGCCTCGCCGCCGCAGGACGTGGTCGAATATGGCGCAAGGCTGCTCGGCCTTCCGGTTCCGCCCGCCATTGCCTTCGCGGAGGCTGAACTCTCTCCCATGGCGCGCAGCTTCTATGCCGATTCGAAGCGCGTCTCGAATGCGCGCCTGAAGGAGGAACTCGGCGTCCGCCTCAGCTACCCGAGCTACCGCGAGGGCCTTGCGGCCATCGCCCGCGCGCTCAGATCGTGATCCCATCCGCGCGCTCGGCGAGGCGCAGCACGGTTTCGCGGAGGAGCGTAAGGTTTCCGGGTGTGGAGAGGCGGTGATCGCCGCCCTTGATCAGGCTCAGCGTCACATCAGCGCCGCGCAATGCGCCAAAAACCTTCACCGCATGGGCAGCAGGAACATCCGGATCGGCATCGCCCTGCAGGATGCGCACCGGGCAGGCGACGTCGAGCCCATCCTTCAGCATCAGGTGCTTTCGTCCGTCATCGATGAGGCGGCGGGTGATGACATAGGGCTCACCATAGAGCGAGGGCCGCTGCCACATGCCAGCCGACAGGATGTCCATCCGCGCCTGATCCGTGAACATGTCCCACATCAGGTCCGCCGTCATGTCCGCGGCGGGTGCGATGAGGACGAGGCCGGCGATGCGGTCGGCCGCGCGCGGGTTTCTGATCCTGAGCTCGCGGTAGAGAAGCAGCGCCAGCCACCCCCCCATGCTGGAGCCCACCACGATGCGCCGCCCAGGCGCCTTGCGGGTGAACAGATGCAGGGACTGGCCGAGCCAGGCGGAGATCGTGCCGCCGGTGAATTCGCCCCCAGAGGCGCCATGGCCCGAATAGTCGAAGCGGAAGCCCGGCCGCCTTGTATCCCGCGCCAGGCCAGCCAGGGCCTCCGCCTTTGAGCCCTGCATGTCAGACCTGAAGCCCCCCAGCCAGAAGAAACCACAGCGCGCAATGTCCTCTGGTCCATCCTCGCAAAAGGCGAGACGGGTTCCGTCTGGGGCATTTTCATGTTTGATGCTGGTCATGACGGGGTCATATCAGGCGTGCCATGCGTTGCGAAGGCCACCCACGCCGGATTTGCGCCCTCATTTGCGTGTAGCGGACTGAAGAACATAGGACGATCGATGAACATTCAGACCCCGCCACAACCCTCCGAGATCGAAGCCGTTCTGGGCCTCGATGCCAGAAGCCGCCGCAGGAACTGGGGGCGGCGGGGGCTATGGCTGCTCGTGCTGCTTGCCTTGCTGGCGGGGGGTGCATGGTTGGGTCTGCGCCTCACGGCGTCTGGCCCGCAACTGAGCTACGACACGGCCCCGGCTGGCCGCCAGACCCTGGTGGTGAAGGTGCAGGCCACCGGCAACATCCAGCCCACCACCGAGGTCGAGGTCTCGAGCGAGCGCTCGGGCGTCATCCGCCGGGTGAATGTCAAGGCCAACAGCCTCGTCAGGAAGGGCGACGTCCTGGCGGAACTCGATACCGAGCGGCTCGAGGCGGAACTGGCCCGGGTCAATGCCTCGCTCGCGGCGGCGGAAGCCCGCCTCGTCGATGCCAGGGCGACACTCACCGAGCGCCAGATCGTGTTCGACCGTTCCGAGCGACTGAGCAAGCAGGGTATCTCCTCGAACCAGGACCTTGATACGGCCCGGGCCGCCCGGGCACGCGCCGAAGCGGGCGTGGTGGCAGCCCAGGCCGACATTGAGGTGGTGAAGGCCGAACTCACCATGCAGGAAACCGACATCACCAAGACGCGCATCCTCTCACCCGTTGACGGCATCGTGCTGAAGCGTACCGCAGAACCGGGCCAGACGGTCGCTTCCTCGCTGCAGGCCCCGGTGCTGTTCACCCTCGCCGAGGACCTCGCCCGCATGCAGCTCGAAGCGGCGGTGGATGAGGCGGACATTGGCACGGTGAAGACGGGCCAAAGGGCCACCTTCACCGTTGATGCCTACCCCGGCCAAAGCTTCCCCGCGGTGATCGAGACCATCGAATACTCGCCCGTGATCACCGACAATGTCGTGACCTACAAGGCCGTGCTGACGGTTGACAACAAGGACCTGCTGCTCCGCCCGGGCATGACGGCGACCGCCCAGATCGTGACCAAGGAAGTGCCCGGCGCACTGGCTGTGCCCAATGCGGCGCTGCGCTATGCGCCGCCGCGCGAGCAGAAGTCACAGGGCTTCAGCGTGATGAACCTGTTCATCCCCCGCCTTCCGCGCAGCGAGCGCGGTCAGGCTCCATCGGCGGATGGCGAACGCACGGTCTATGTTCTCGACAATGGTGCACCCCGCCCCGTCAAGGTCCACACGGGGGTGAGCGATGGCAAGTCGACCGGGATCGTGTCAGGAGAACTGCGCGAGGGTGACCCGGTGATCGTGTCCGCCAAGGCCGCGCAGCCGTGATGGCGGAGGCTCCGCTCGTCTCCTTCCGCGGCATCACGCGCGTCTATGGCGAAGGTGGCGGCCAGGTGCGCGCACTTGCCGGCGTCGATCTGGCAATCGGGCGGGGCGAGTTCATCGCCATCATGGGACCTTCGGGCTCCGGCAAGTCCACGGCGATGAACATCATCGGCTGCCTTGACCGGCCAAGCGGCGGCAGCTTCACCTTCGCGGGCGTCGAGGTGACGAAGCTGACGCGTGACCAGCGCGCACTGCTCAGGCGCAACTTCATCGGCTTCGTGTTCCAGGGCTTCAACCTGCTGAACCGCACGACCGCCATCGAGAATGTGGAGCTGCCCCTCATCTATCGCGGCATGCCCAGGGCCGAGCGGCGCGAGAAGGCGATCCGCGCCCTGCACCTCGTGGGGCTGTCAGGCCGCGAGCACCATACGCCGGGAGAGCTCTCGGGCGGCCAGCAGCAGCGCGTGGCGATTGCCCGCGCCATCGTCACCGACCCCCTGCTGCTACTCGCGGATGAGCCCACCGGCAACCTCGATACGGCGAGAAGCCGCGAGATCATGGAACTGATCGCCAGGCTCAATGCCGAGCGCGGCATCACCGTGGTGATGGTAACGCATGAGGCTGACATGGCCGCCTATGCCCACCGCATCGTGCGCTTCACCGATGGGCTGATCGCCAGCGATGAATCGCGGGTGGCCGCCTGATGCTGTGGGAGGCTGTCAAGCTCGCGCTCTCCTCCATCCGGCGCAACAAGCTGCGCTCGGTGCTCACACTTCTGGGCATCGTCATCGGCGTTGCCGCCGTCATCGCCATGGTCACGCTGGGCTCGGGCGCATCATCAAAAGTGCGGGAGAATCTGGGCAAGCTCGGCAGCAACATGCTGATCGCCAGGCCAGGCCAGAGCACCTTCGGCCCGGGTGGCGCCAGCGACAGCCGCGCCTTCGACGAGCGCGACGTGGCAGCGCTGAAGTCCAACCTCACCGGCATGCGCGGCGTTGCCCCCATCGCGCAGAAGCAGGCAAAGGCCGTGTTCGGCGCGCTGAACTACGACACATCGGTGACGGGCACCAACACCGATTATTTCACCGTGCAGGACTGGGTTATCGCCGATGGCCGGCCCTTCACCGAGGGCGAGATCAGGTCCGGCACCTCCGTCTGCGTCATCGGTGATACCATCACGCGTGAGCTCTTCACCGGCCAGGACCCAGTCGGCGAGCGGCTGCGGCTCGGCAATTTTTCCTGCGAGGTGGTGGGCCGGATGGCGCCCAAGGGCCAGTCTGCCTTTGGTTCCGATCAGGATTCAATCGTGGTGCTGCCCTTGCGCACCTATCACCGCCGCATTGCCGGCAACACGCGGATCAGCACCATCGCAATGTCGGTCATAGAGGCCACCGACATTCCCCGCGCCCAGCGCGACGCGGAGGACGTGCTGCGTGAGCGGCGGCGCATCGTGCCGGGCGAGGAGGATGACTTCACCATCCGCGACATGACGCAGATCGCCAACACCATGGCCTCGACCACGACGATCCTCACCGGGCTGCTCGGGGCTGTCGCCGCCGTGTCGCTGCTGGTGGGCGGCATCGGCATCATGAACATCATGCTGGTATCGGTAACAGAGCGCACGCGCGAGATCGGCATCAGGCTCGCCATCGGCGCGCTGGAGCGCCAGGTGCTGAGCCAGTTCCTGGTCGAATCAATCGTGCTCGCGCTGTTCGGCGGCATCATCGGCATTGCCCTGGGCCTCGGCATCGCGGCAGCAGGCTCAGCCCTCATGGACGTGCCCTTCAACGCCGACCCGCAGGTCATCGCACTTGCCTTCGCGGTCTCAGCGATGATCGGCGTAATCTTCGGCTATTTCCCCGCCCGCCGCGCCGCCAGGCTCGACCCCATCGAGGCACTCAGGCGGGAATGAACCTCATTCCTCTCCCCCACATGCGTGGGGGCGAGGGGTGAGTCAGTCTCAACTCCGCTTCAGCGCAGCCAGGAACTCCACCGTCGGATAGGAATCCGCAGGCCAGCCCATCCGCTGCTG
>CAIYXE010000456.1 GCA_903930095.1 uncultured Hyphomicrobiales bacterium | reverse complement strand
ATTGTCGACAGGAGAACGTCGACGCTCGTCGAGAGTTGGTGAAGGCACCCAGACTATTGCAACACGCTCCTATGACGACAAAGGGGCCATCTCTGCCCGGGCCGTCACTTTGTGACGGAGGGCAGCCTCGCTCAATAGCTGCCGTTCGGCCCTTCCCTGCGGATCAGGCAGGTCATCGCCCAAAAAGGGTCATTCGCTGGCGCCGCGATGCCCAGATATTCGTTCCTCAGCGGTGCACAGCGCGAGATAGAGTGTTACGGTCACCACTGGAACGGCGAACCAGTTGAGCGCCGCTCCCGGCGCGGTTCCCAGCGTCACGATGGGTTTGAGATGGCCGGAGATCGCGCGCAAAAACGGTTCCAGCAGCAGCACAAACAGGATGAACGGCACGAGCCCGCGGTACCGAAGAAGCAAAACCCAGAGGGCCCCCACTAGCAGCAGTTGGCTCGCTCCCCACTGGCCGAAAAGCGCGATGATGTTGTCGCCGCCAGCAACGCTCGTGTCGATCGTTGCGATGCTATGGGCCCCGCCATCGGGCGAGAACAGATGGACCAGACTTCGTGCGGTGATCACGACGAGAAGGATCGTCGCAATCCAGTATGCGATGGCCGGGCCGCCGTAGCGCGTCGGGTCGGACGGAAGCAGGCCGGCTGGGCGCGGCATCCATGAAGTCGGCAGCATAGTGTTCATGTATCGCATAATAGCTGACTCTCGCGACCAGCGCTTGCATCGGCGCCTTAACGTCGATAGCCCGGCCGCCTCTTCGGCGCGCCACAGCGTTTCAATCGGCAAACGCCCATCTAGAATCGGATCGTCCCGCGCCAACTCTCAGCTGACAGGAGCCCACGCGCCATCGGCGCCTTTGCGAAACACGGTGAGGGAGGTGGCGTCAAAGTCCGGCAGGTCCTGGCCTTCGTCGACAAACCAGGCATAGCCATCGCGGATCATCCAGAATCGCGGCGCATCGGTGACGCCGTAGGGACCGCAGGCCCCGTACACGCCTGTGCCGGGATCATCCGCGGGGCCCGTGTCATAAGGGCCGAGCTTGTTGGCATTCTTATAGGAATCGTTCACATCGACCAGGAACGCGTCAGCGGGAAAGTTTTCGCCCGCCTGGCGCACTTCACAGGCAGCGATTTCGGCGTCTGGGGCTTTTTTTCCTTGGCGGTGGCCTTGGCCATATCCGGGATCATCGCCTTTGGATCAGCGACGTCGAGCAGGCTGAAAATGCGCACCCGTTCGGAGCCTTCCTCCCCCGCGGTCGGGACGTTGTCAAAAAAGCCCGACACGCCCCAGGTGAGGGAAGCGCTGCGGGCGCCGGCGCTGAATTCAAGCTTGGTGGTTTTGCCCTTGCAGCTCAGCGCATTGTAGAGGATCGCCTCTTCCGGATCGATCGTCATGGTTTTGTTGATGACGTAAGTACAGCCTTCCGTGAGATCGCCCTCGGCGCCGGCAAGGCGGGCAGGATCGAAATAATTCGCCACGCGGCCCTGGCACAAACCGGTGCCTGGCAGACGAGGTCCGTCATCCGGGCAGGAGGCCTCGGCGGATTTCTCCCCCGGCTTGTCTGCGGCGGGCGTGCAGCCCGCGGCCCCGATCTAAAGCGCGGCGGCGGCGAAAAGTGAGCACAACTTCATGGCAATCCCCGCTCCAGTTTGAACGTCCGTGCGGACTCTACAGTTACCCCGTACGTTCGAATATTCTCCATGGAGCAATGTCCAACGTGGGCCATTCTGTGGGTAGCTAGATCGGGCCGCAACATCGTGCCCTTCCGACATTTTTGGCAATGGCAGGGTCGCTCGGGAATTGCCGGTCGCTGCTGGCTTACTGATCAGGCTGGAGTTCGCCCAGAAGCTGCCATT
>CAIYXE010000455.1 GCA_903930095.1 uncultured Hyphomicrobiales bacterium | reverse complement strand
GAGGATCCGTTCCGGCTCTACCGCTGCCACACCATCATGAACTGCGCCAAGACCTGCCCGAAGGGGCTGAACCCGGCGAAGGCGATTGCCAGCATCAAGAAGATGATGGTGGAGAGAAGGGTTTAGGGCCAACTGGCCTCCCATCGATCCCAACATTCACCTCGCCCGGGCTTGACCCGGGCGTCCTTTTTGGTGGCATCGGGAAAGGATGCCCCGGTCAAGCCGGGGCAAGGTGAGAGGAGGAGGGTTGTGGCGGCGCCCCCCGTTCCGTCATAGACCAGCCATCGAACCCGTTTATGGCTTCCGCCCTTGGTTCAACTGGTGCCGCAACGACAAAGCGATTAGAACGGCGCCATCCACCCGTTTTCAGCAAGAGGCCCCCGATGTCGCTCGACAGCTTCAAATGCCGCAAGACCCTCAAGGTCGGTGCCAAGACCTACACCTATTTCAGCCTCAAGGCCGCCGAGAAGAACGGCCTCAAGGGCATCTCGAAGCTACCCTATTCGCTTAAAGTTCTGCTCGAGAACCTGCTGCGCTTCGAGGACGGTCGCTCGGTGACCAAGGCCGACATCGAGGCGATCGCCAAATGGGTGAAGAACCGGGGCAAGGACGAGAAGGAAATCGCCTTCCGCCCGGCCCGCGTGCTGATGCAGGACTTCACCGGCGTTCCGGCCGTGGTCGACCTCGCGGCCATGCGCGACGCCATGAAGGGACTGGGCAAGGACCCCAAGAAGATCAACCCGCTCGCCCCCGTCGATCTCGTGATCGACCACTCCGTGATGGTCGACTTCTTTGCCAACTCGAAGGCGTTCAAGAACAACGTGAACCTCGAGTATGACCGTAACGGCGAGCGCTACACCTTCCTCAAGTGGGGGCAAGGTGCTTTCGACAATTTCCGCGTCGTGCCGCCGGGCACCGGCATCTGCCACCAGGTGAACCTCGAATACCTGGCGAAGACGGTGTGGACCAAGACCGAGAAGGTGAAGGGCAAGACCGTCACCTATGCCTATCCGGACACGCTGGTCGGCACCGACTCGCACACCACCATGGTCAATGGCCTTGCCGTTCTCGGTTGGGGCGTTGGCGGCATCGAGGCCGAGGCCGCGATGCTGGGCCAGCCCATCTCCATGCTGATCCCCGAAGTGATCGGCTTCCGCCTCGACGGCAAGCTGCCCGAGGGAACGACGGCAACCGACCTGGTGCTGACCGTCACCCAGATGCTGCGCAAGAAGGGCGTGGTCGGCAAGTTCGTGGAGTTCTATGGCCCGGGCCTGGCGCACCTCTCGCTCGAGGACATGGCGACGATCGCCAACATGGCGCCCGAATATGGCGCGACCTGCGGCTTCTTCCCCATCAATGCCGAAACCATCGGCTACCTGAAGGGCACGGCGCGCGCCTCCGCGCAGGTGGCGCTCGTCGAGAAATATGCCAAGGCGCAGGACATGTTCTGGACGGCCAAGGCGGAAGAGCCCGTGTTTACCGATACGCTGGCACTGAACCTCGCCTCCGTGGTGCCGTCCATGGCAGGCCCCAAGCGTCCGCAGGACCGTGTGGAACTCACCAATGCCGCGCCGGACTTCGCTCGGGTGATGGCGGATGAATTCAAGAAGGCCGGCGAGCTCTCCAAGCGCTTCAAGGTCGAGAACGCCAACTTCGATCTGGGCCACGGCGACGTGGTGATCGCGGCGATCACCTCGTGCACCAACACGTCGAACCCGAGCGTGATGATTGGCGCAGGCCTTCTCGCCCGCAACGCGGTGAAGGCGGGGATCACGGTGAAGCCCTGGGTGAAGACGTCTCTCGCACCGGGCAGCCAGGTCGTGACCGAATATCTCGACAGCTCAGGCCTGCAGAAGGACCTCGACAAGATCGGCTTCAACCTCGTGGGCTATGGCTGCACCACCTGCATAGGCAACTCCGGACCGCTGCCCGAGAACGTCTCGGACTCGATCAAGAAGAACGACCTGGTGGCTGCCGCGGTGCTTTCAGGTAACCGCAACTTCGAAGGCCGTGTGAACCCCGACGTGCGGGCGAACTACCTCGCCTCGCCGCCGCTGGTCGTAGCCTATGCACTGGCCGGTTCGCTGAACGTGGACCTGACGAAGGACCCGATCGGCCACGACAAGAAGGGCAAGCCCGTCTACCTCAAGGACATCTGGCCCACCTCCAAGGATATCGCCGCCGCCGTGCGCAAGAACGTGACGCGCAAGGCTTATGCGTCTCGCTACAAGGACGTGTTCAAGGGCGACAAGCACTGGCGCTCGATCAAGGTGACGAAGGGCATGAACTATGCATGGGACCAGAAGAGCACCTACGTTGCGAACCCGCCTTACTTCGAAGGCCTCTCCATGACTCCGGCACCGGTGAAGGACGTCGAGAATGCCCGCATCCTTGGGATGTTCCT
>CAIYXE010000454.1 GCA_903930095.1 uncultured Hyphomicrobiales bacterium | reverse complement strand
CTGTGCCGTCATCTGGCCGGCATAGATCTTCGACAGTTCGTCCTCGGCGACCGAGTAGTACTGGAAGATGCCGGGGATGCGCGGCTCGATCGCGGCATTGGGGTGGTTGTAGGAATTGGCCTGGCTGTCGAGGAAGTTCTTGATGAACGCCTCGTCGTAGCCCGCAGCCGTCCATTCCGCGACGTTGAAGTGGCTCTGGCGGTAGGGCTGGAAGCCCGACGGATAAGCCGCCATCCACAGCGAGATGTCCTTGCCGCCGAGATGGGCCGCAAGCGACCAGGCCGCCTTCTGCTTCTTCGCATCGGCATCGACGCGGGCCATTACATAGATGCCCCAGCCGATGTAGGCCATGTTCGGGGCATAGTTCGGGCCCGAAGCGAGCTTGTCCCACTGGCCGGTCTTGGAGTTGTAGACGTCGTCCGAGCCGGGGAGGATGTCGAAGGCCGTCACGTCGCCCACCACGGAGGTGTCGTTCGTCTTGACGTTCGAGCCGATGTCGCCCCACCAGGACAGCATGGAGCCGGTGCCCGCCAGGAACTGCTGGAAGCCCGTGGTGCCCGGATCGGCGTTGAGCTGGTCAGCCGGCAGGCTGGGCAGCGAGTCGATCACGTCCTGGATGGCGCGCACCCAGGCCGGATTGTTGACGCGCGGCTTCATCGTGTCCGGATCGAACAGGAAGGCGCGGTCATCCGGGTGCTTGGCATAGGCCGTGGCGCGCGAGCCGAGGAAGTAGAAGGCGAAGCCGCCCCAGCCCTTGCACGGGTCGAGGTAGCCATAGAGATCCTGGCCGTTGAGCTGCTTGCCTTTCAGGAACTTGGTGGCGGCATTGACCTGCTGCCAGGTCTTCGGCACGCCCCACTCGCCAGCGCCGCCCGCCTTCTTCCACTCTTCGGCAAGGCCCGCATCCGCGAACACGTCCGAGCGGTAGTTGAAGTTGTGGCAGTCGCCGTCGCAGGAGACGCGGTAGGTCTTGCCATCCCAGGTGCCGACGGGAGCCTTGAGGTAGCCCACGTAGTCATCCATCTCGATCTGCTTGGCAACCCAGTCCGGCATCACCGAGGCAAGGCCCTTGCCGCAGACGTCGCCCTCGAAGGGGGCGCCCATCTCGATCACGTCGAAGTCCACCGTGCCGGTGGCGATCGACTGCTGGAGACGCGCATTGTAGTCGGCCTGCGCCAGGTCGATCCAGTTGATGGTGGCGCCGGTGTAGTCCGCCCAGGCCTTGGACAGGCCGCGGAACAGCACGTTGTGGACGTTCTGGTTGTTGAGGCCCATGAAGGACAGCTCAACGCCCTTGAATTCGCCTTCCGCCACATTCTGCTTCGTGGGTTCGAGGCACATCTCGCCCACTTTCTGCCAGTCGGCATCGGTCGGCTGGCCGGCACCCACGCCCGGGATCTTCAGGATCGCGGAGCGCAGGTCGTCCGCCGCGAAGGCGGTGCGGATGTTCAACGCCGGGCCACCGATGGCGGCGAGTGCAGCCGCACCCGCAGCGCTCTTCAGCATGCCGCGGCGGCTCATCATCATGTTGTAGTGTTCAATCTTCATAGCCTTGGGTCCTCCCAGTAATTGCGTCCGTTGGCGGGCGGTGCAGTTTCATCTGCAGCCGGGGTGCGGGTGCAGCGATCGTACCTTGTCTCGTGATGAACGCTGCGAGGGACTATGCAAGAACATGTAGCAAAGTCAACGAACTGCGGCGGCAAAACCCCTGGTTGGCGCAAACTTGTCGTGCGCTGCAGCATGTGCAGTGCACAAGGCGAAGACTTCAAGACGTCTGCTCGCCGGTTTTCGTATGACCTTTGAAGTGCTGTACTGGCGGAGCGAGCCCCACCCCACCCCTCCCCGCGGGGGGAGGGGTGGGGGCCGCTTTGCGTGTTG
>CAIYXE010000453.1 GCA_903930095.1 uncultured Hyphomicrobiales bacterium | reverse complement strand
AGCATCGCGGTTTCCTCACCGCAGATGTAAGCACCCGCGCCATGGTGGACGATCACGTCGAAGTCCCAGCCATGCACATTGTTCTTGCCGATGAGGCGCGCCTCATAGGCCTGGTCCACCGCGGCCTGCAGATGCTCCCGCTCGCGGATGAATTCGCCGCGCACATAGATATAGGCCGCATGGCAGCCCATTGCCGCGCCCGCAATCAGGCAGCCCTCGACCAGCAGATGCGGCTCATGCCGCAGGATCTCGCGGTCCTTGCAGGTGCCGGGCTCGGATTCATCCGCGTTCACGACCAGGTAATGCGGCCGCTCGCCGATCACTTTCGGCATGAAGGACCATTTGAGGCCCGTGGGGAAGCCCGCACCGCCGCGGCCACGAAGGCCGGACGCTTTCATCTCATTGACCATCCAGTCACGGCCATTGTCGATGAAGCCCTTGGTGCCATTCCAGCAGCCACGCTTCTTCGCACCCTCCAGGCCCCAATCATGGAAGCCATAGATGTTGGTGAAGATGCGGTCCTTGTCAGCAAGCATCGCTACATTCCATCATGTCTTGAGAAGGAGAGCCGATCATCAGCTTTCTTCACCGTGTAACTTGTCCAAAGCGTAAAACAATGCGCCGATGCCGAGCCAGCCGACGGCGATGTACAAAATGAAGTCCGCCCAGGGGCGAGGCGCTTCCCGATCCGATGTATCAAGGCTCAATATGTCGTTCACGCTGAAGTGCTCGACAAGGTCATGCGCCGAATGCTCCGAGAGCAGCAGGAACGAGGCAAGTCCGACCACGGTACCCACCACATAGACCTTGGGATTACGGTGCATGTAGGCCTGGATCCCGACCGGATACCGCGCCCGATGCATGCCCACGATTGCCATCGCAATGAAGCTCAGGAGCATAGAGATCAGGCACAGGCCCATGAGCATGTAGCCGAACAACTGCAGCGAAGGTGAAGTTTGCCATTTCGCCAACCAGTAGAATGGCGCAGTGAACATGGCGAACCCAAATCCAAGAACGACCAGCAGGTAGAAGCCTCTGCAAATCCGAGCGACCTTCTGCCAGAAGCGAAACCTCGCCTCTTCTTCAGCAGTGGGTTGCGGCGCTGATGCTCCGCGCCTGTCCGGCGGCATGTCCGGCTGCACGCGTGAGTGCGCGGGCTCCTGCCGCAGCCATTGCGGCGCGGTCGGGCCTGCTCCTCTCTTTCCAAACGTCGCCATTCTCAACGGTGTCCCAATACGTTCCGTTTCTACAGAGTTAAACCAAGTTCACAGCTTCTTCGGTTTGTCACCGATGGCGTTTTCGGGGCGCCATCCGGTTGCCAGTTTCTTCGCCTGCTCGATCCATTCGTCGCGGACGATACGGCCCTTGAAGCCTTCAAGCCGCTCGTCCACCCAGGCAATTTCCTTCTCCGTCCAGGATGCAACCTGGTCGAAGTGCCAGACGCCCAGATCGTTCAGCATCTCGCGAAGCTTGGGGCCAACGCCCCAGATGAGTTCGAGATCGTCGTGCTTTCCAACCTTGGGTGCGGTGAAGAGCTCCGGTTTTACCTCAGCAACCGGAGCAGGCTTCGGCGCTGCAGGTGCAGCGGCCGGTGCTGGCGCCGGAGTGGCCACAACAGCCGGGGCCGCAGCAGCCGCGGGCGGGGGTGGCGGCGGGGCCTCGACGCGGGTGAAGGTGCGGTTACCATCATAGAGCATCGGATCGATCAGCGTCGTCGCCCCCCCGAAGGGAGACGCCATGTGACGGTCGATCTGCGGGCCCACCTTCACCTTGGCGCCGGCGGCAAGGTCATCGATCAGCTTCTCGAAAGAGGCCGGCGTCAGGTCTTCGTAGGTGTCCTTGAAGATCTGCACCATCGGCGCATTCACGCAGGCGCCGAGGCATTCGACTTCTTCCCAAGAAAACCGTCCGTCCTCGGAGAGGTGATGCGGCTCGTGGTGGATCCTGTTCTGGCAGACCTTCTTCAGCTCTTCAGCGCCGCGCAGCATGCAGGGCGTTGTGCCGCAGACCTGGATATGGGCGACCTTGCCCACCGGGGCCAGCTGGAACATGGTGTAGAAGGTCGCAACCTCGAGCACGCGGATGTAGGACATGTCCAGCATGTCGGCCACATATTCGATCACGGGCTTCGACACCCAATTGTCATTCTGCTCCTGCGCGCGCCAGAGCAGCGGAATCACCGCCGAGGCCTGCTTGCCCGGCGGATATTTCGCGATGGTCTGCTTGGCCCAGGACAGGTTCTCCGCATTGAAGGCGAAGCTGTCGGGTTGAACGTGATGAAGACGACGCACACTCACCGGTCCACCTCACCAAAGACGATGTCGAGAGAGCCCAGGACGGCGGAGACGTCAGCCAGCAGATGGCCGCGGCAGATGTGGTCCATGGCCTGCAGATGCGCGAAGCCGGGCGCCCTGAGCTTGCAGCGATAAGCCTTGTTGGTGCCATCCGACACCAGATACACGCCGAACTCGCCCTTGGGCGCTTCGACGGCGGCATAGACTTCACCCGGCGGGGTGTGGAAGCCTTCCGTGTGGAGCTTGAAGTGGTGGATCAAGGCTTCCATGGAGCGCTTCATCTCGCCGCGCTTGGGCGGCACAACCTTGCCATCGGCCGCGGAGACGGGTCCGGTTTTCTCAGCACCCAGCAGGCGGTTCACGCACTGCTTCATGATCTTCACGGACTCGCGCATCTCCTGCATGCGGATCAGGTAACGGTCATAGCAGTCGCCGTTCTTGCCGATGGGGATGTCGAAATCCATCTCGTTGTAGCACTCATAGGGCTGCGACTTGCGCAGGTCCCAGGCAGCACCCGAACCGCGCACCATGACGCCGGAGAAGCCCCACGCGAAACACTCCTTCAGCGAGACGACGCCGATGTCGACGTTCCTCTGCTTGAAGATGCGGTTGTCGGTGAGCAGGCCCTCGATATCGTCCAGCACCTTGTTGTGATGGTCGCAGAACACGCCGATGTCCTCAACGAGCTCCGGCGGGATGTCCTGGTGCACGCCGCCGGGGCGGAAGTATGCGGCATGCATGCGGGACCCGCTCGCACGCTCATAGAACACCATCAGCTTCTCGCGCTCCTCGAAGCCCCACAGCGGCGGGGTGAGCGCGCCAACGTCCATCGCCTGCGTGGTGACGTTGAGGAGATGCGAAAGAATCCGCCCGATCTCGGAATAAAGCACGCGGATCAGCTGCCCGCGCTTGGGCACTTCAAGGCCCAGCAACCGCTCGATGGCGAGTGCCCAGGCATGCTCCTGGTTCATCGGCGCCACATAGTCGAGCCGGTCGAAATAGGGCACGGCCTGTAGGTAAGTCTTGTATTCGATCAGCTTCTCGGTGCCGCGATGGAGCAGGCCGATATGCGGGTCGACGCGCGTGCAGACCTCGCCGTCGAGTTCAAGCACCAGGCGCAGCACGCCGTGGGCCGCGGGGTGCTGCGGCCCGAAGTTGATCGAGAAATTGCGGACGGATGACGTGTCGGTCACTGCTTCGCCTTTTCATCACCGGGGAGGACATATTCGGTGCCTTCCCACGGGCTCAAGTAATCGAACGCACGGAATTCCTGGGTGAGCTTCACGGGCTCATAGACCACGCGCTTGGCAAGGTCATCCCAGCGCACCTCGACATAGCCGGTGAGCGGGAAGTCCTTGCGCAGCGGATGACCGGAAAAGCCATAGTCGGTCAGAATGCGACGCAGGTCCGGGTGGTTGGAGAACAGCACGCCATAAAGGTCGAACGTCTCGCGCTCATACCAGTTGGCTGCCGGAAATACGGAGATCACGGAGGGCACCGCAGTGTCTTCGTCGGTGCGGACCTTTACGCGAATGCGGCGGTTCTTGTAGGGCGACAGCAGATGGTAGACCACATCGAAGCGCTGCTCGCGGTCGGGGTAGTCTACGCCGCAGATGTCGATGAAGCACACGAAGTTACACTCGGCGTCATCACGCATGAAGCTCAGCACGCGGATGATCTCCGCGGCCTCCGCCTCCACCGTCAGCTCGCCATATTCCACCTTGAAGCCCGTCACCGCGCTTCCAAGCTTGTGGGCAATGTGTTCGCCCAGTTCCTGCAAGGTCTCAGCCATCATCAACGCTCGATCGT
>CAIYXE010000452.1 GCA_903930095.1 uncultured Hyphomicrobiales bacterium | reverse complement strand
GCGGACGGTCGGGTCCTTGTCGCGCTCTTCCTGAAGCTTCGGTTCGCCGTCGATGGCCTGGGCGAGTGTCACCGGATTGGCCGGGTTGTTGGGGATGAGCTTCGAGAGCCTGTCCACCTGGCCATAGGGCATTTGCAGAACACGGCCCACGTCACGCGTGACCATGCGGGCCTGCAGCTTGCCGAAGGTGATGATCTGGGCGACACGGTCAGCCCCGTAGCGCTGCTGGACGTAAGTGATCACTTCGCCGCGCCGGTCCTGGCAGAAGTCGATGTCGAAGTCCGGCATCGACACGCGTTCGGGATTGAGGAAGCGCTCGAACAGCAGGTTGAAGCGGAAGGGATCGAGGTCGGTGATGGTCAGCACATAGGCGACGAGCGAGCCCGCGCCTGAGCCGCGGCCGGGCCCTACGGGAATGCCTTGTGCCTTGGCGTATTTGATGAAGTCCGCCACGATGAGGAAGTAGCCGGGGAACTGCATCTTCGTAATCACATCGAGCTCGAAGTCGAGGCGCTGGATGTATTCCTCCTGCGTCACGCCATCGACGAGACCGCGCGTGGCGAGACGCTGGGCGAGGCCCTCATGCGCCTCTCGGCGGAGCTCCTCCGCCTCGTCGCCTTCGGCATAGCGCGGCAGGATGGGGCTGCGCGACTTGACGCGATAGGCGCAGCGCATGGCGATCTCGATGGTGTTCTCGACCGCCTCGGGGATGTCGGCAAAGAGGGCCGCCATTTCCTGCTGGGTCTTGAAATAATGCTCCGGTGTCAGGCGGCGGCGGTCTTCGGTGATCAGCACCTCGCCCTCGGCGATGCAGATCAGCGCGTCATGGGCGGCATAGTCATCGGCCTTGGCAAAGTAAGGCTCGTTGGTGGCAACCAGCGGCACGTCGAGGCGGTAGGCCAGTTCGATCAGGCCGCGCTCCGTCTCGCGCTCGGGCGCCGTGCCGTGGCGCTGGAGCTCGATGTAGAGGCGGTCACCGAAGAGGTGCTTCAGGCGTTCGACATGCTCGGCGGCGAGCGTGCCCTGGCCTGCCAGCAGCGCCTCGTTGACGGGCCCGCCCGGTCCACCGGTGAGGCAGATGAGGCCGCCGGAATGCTGGGCGAGCTGATCCCATGTGACGTGGTGCTCGGCATTGTCCGGACTCGACAGATAGGCCCGGGAGGACAGCTTCATGAGGTTGTGGTAGCCCTGCTCATCCTTGGCGAGCAAGGCCATGGCGGGAATGCGGCGGATGCCGCCCGTGTGCTTGAGGCCGCCCTCCTTCTGCTCCAGCATGTCGATCTTCAGCGTGCAGCCGATGATGGGCTGGATGCCCTTCTCCCACATGGCATCGGAGAATTCGAGCGCGCCGAACAGGTTGCCGGTATCGGTGATGGCCACCGCCGGCATCTTCGCCTCCCTGGCGAGCACCGCCAGCGCCTTGATCTGCAAGGCGCCTTCGGAGAGCGAGTAGGCCGTGTGCGTGCGCAGGTGGATGAAGAGGGGGGAGTCGGGCATGGGGGGATTATAGAGCGGGCAGAGGGCGGGCGACACCCGCGTGCGATGATTATCCCCTTCTCCCGTCCGGAGGATGGAAGAAGGTGGCCGGCAGGCCGGATGAGGGCTGTTTCGTGCGGCAGGACTCGCGGACAGAGGCCCTCATCCGCCCTTCGGGCACCTTCTCCCATCGCGTTGCGACGGGAGAAGGGAAACCTCACCACGAGTCCCTTCTCCCGTCCGGAGGATGAGAGAAGGTGGCCGG
>CAIYXE010000451.1 GCA_903930095.1 uncultured Hyphomicrobiales bacterium | reverse complement strand
CAGGTCGGGCACGCTGCCGAGCTGTTCCAGCGAACGCGCCACGCTGGCGGCAAAGCGGGCAGCACCAAGATTGCCGGGATCGACCTTGGTCACCACATGGAAGGCGCTGCGCGGCAGGCCGGAGTCCGCCACGGCGCGGCCTACCTCCGTCTCGTTGCCATACATCTGGGCTGTGTCGATGTGGCGGAAGCCAAGCTCGATTGCCATGCGCACGGCGCGATAGCACTCCTCGCCCGAGAGCGGGAAGGTGCCGAGGCCGAGGAGCGGGATACCATTTGCGGCGGGCATGGAAAGATCGTTCACGGGGCGCAGCTCCTATTTGATGACCAGCACCTTGGTGCGGTCCATGGTGACGGCGACGGCGGCGACGAGGATGACGCCGAAGACGATCTGCTGGGCGAAGACGGAGACGCCCATGAAGGTCATGCCGATGCGGACGACCTGCACGATAAGGGCGCCGACGAAGGTGCGCCAGACGGAGCCGACGCCGCCGGTGATGGCGGTGCCGCCGACCACGATCGAGGCGATGGCCGGGAGCAGGAACTCATTGGCGAGCGTGGGCGAGCCGGAACCGAGGCGCGCCGCCATGACCACGCCGGCGATGCCCGCCATGGTGCCCGAGAGCGTGTAGGCGGCGATCTTGACGCGGTCGACGTCGATACCGGACGCGATGACCGCGCGTTCCTGCGCGCCGATGCCGCGCACGATGCGGCCGAAGGGCGTCAGGCCCAGCACGGCGCTGAGCAGGACGAGGAAGAAGGCGCCGACCCAGATCTCGTTCGGCACGCCGAGGAAATCGCCCACCGTCCAGAACAGATACTGCTGGCTGAGATCGCCCGGGATGTTGACGGAGCGGGTTTCCGAGAACCAGTAGCCCGCACTCAGAACGGCGCCGCTGACCGCGAGTGTTGCGATGAAGGACGGGATCCTGAGCTTCGTCGAGACATAGCCACCGGCGAAGCCCGCAACAATGCCGCCCAGAACCGCGGCGGGAATGGCGAAGAAGCCCAAATGCGGCAGATAGACCGCGAGGATGCAGCTCGTCATCGAGGCAACAGCCTGCACCGAAAGGTCGATGCCGCCCATCATGATCACCAGGGTGACGCCCGAGGCCATCAGGAACAGCGTCATGGTGTCAGCGGTGACCTCCAGCATGTTGGTCGCGGAGAAGAAGCTCCGGTCATAGAGGCCGACGGCGAGGACGAGGACGCCGAGGACGATGATCGGGAGCCATGTATCGAGTCTTCGCTGCATCGCCTTCACACCATGTGCCTGAGGAGCTCGACCTGCTGGGGCTTGCCACCCGGCGGGGCCTCGAGCCTCGCCGTGATGGCACCGTCACGCATGACGAGGATGCGGCTGGAAAGGCCGATCACCTCCTCCAGCGTGTCGCCCAGCAGGATGACGGCGAGGCCTTCGGCCGTCATGTCCCGGATGAGATCGTAGACATCCTCCTTGGCGCCAACGTCGATGCCGCGCGTCGGGTGATCGAGGATCAGGACCCTGACGCCCGCGATCCGCCACTTGGCGAGCACCACCTTCTGCTGGTTGCCGCCCGAAAGCGAGCCCACCATGGTGTCAGGCGAGGGCGTCTTGATCTTGAGGCGGGCGATCCACTCGCGCGCCACGCCAAGCTCGGCGGCAAAGCGGATCGCTCCGTTCGAAACGAAGCGCGGAAGGGCGGCGAGCGTCATGTTCTCGGCCACGCTGAAGGGGGCGACAAGGCCCTCGATCTTGCGCTCCGCCGGGACGAGGCCCACGCCGGCGGCGGTCGCGTCATAGGGAGCCGCGAAACGCACGGCCCGTCCGGCCACCGCAAGTGCGCCGGAATCGGGCCTCACGTGGCCTGCAAGGCAGCGGGCGAGTTCTTCCCGGCCAGAGCCGACGACACCGGCGATGCCGAGCACCTCGCCTTCATGGAGGGTGAAGCTCACATCATGGAAGGCGCCTTGGCGGCCCAGGCCCTCGGCGGCGAGAACGGCGGTTGCGGACGGCACGGCCTGCCGGGCCTCACGGTAGTATTCATGGTGGAGCTGGCGGCCCACCATGAGCTGATGCAGGTCCTTCACCGAGGTTCCCTTCGAGGGAAGGTCCTTCACCACCTTGCCATCTCGCATCACATAGACGCGGCCGGAGACCTGCAGCACCTCATCGAGGCGGTGGGAGATGAAGACGAAGCTCGCGCGGTCACGCAGATCGCGGATGATACGGAACAGGAGGTCCACTTCCTTCTGCTCCAGCACCGAGGTCGGCTCATCCAGCAGGATGGTGACATGGCCCCTGATGCGGCTGTTGAGCGACAGGGCCTTGGCGATCTCCACCATCTGGCGGGCGGCAAAAGAGAGGTCCGCACAGCGCATGCCGGGATCGATGTCGAGATGGACCTTCTTGAGTTCTTCGGCCGCCGCGGCCTTCATGCGCGCCTTCGAGATGAGGCCGAAGCGCAGGAATTCCTCTTCACGGCCGAGGAAGATGTTCTCGGCCACCGTGAGCGTCGGCAGGATCGACTGTTCCTGGAACACCATGGCGATGCCAGAATCGAAGGCCTGGCGGGGCGAGGCGACGCTGACCTGCTGGCCGTTGACGAAGATGGCGCCGGAATCTGGCTGGTAGACGCCGTTGAGGATCTTGAGCAGCGTCGACTTGCCTGCCCCGTTCTCGCCGATCAGCCCCACGACCTCGCCGCGGCCGATGGCGAAGCTGACGTCGTCCAGCGCCTTGACACCGGGGAAAGACTTGGAGACGCCGCGGACTTCGAGGACGGGGACTGTCATTTGACGACATCCAGCCGAGAGCGGTCGAGCGCCATGGCCACGGCGGCGATGATGAGCAATCCCTGCGCGCCTTTCTGCACATAGGGCTCGATCCCCATCAGCACCATGCCGTTGGCAAGCACGATGACGATGAAGACGCCGATGACCGAGTTGAGCACCGAGCCCACCCCGCCCGACAGCGCCGTGCCGCCGACAACGACGGCCGTGATGGCGGTGAACAACCGGTCCTGCGAGATCAGTGCATGGCCGCGGCCGATCTGTGCGGCGGAAAGCGCACCTGCAAGGCCATAGAACAAACCTGCGATGCCGAAGATCAGGATGCGCGTGCGCTCCACGGGAATGCCGGAGTTCCGCGCCGTCTGCTCATCCGTGCCGATGGCATAGAGCCAGCGGCCGATGCGGGTACGCTCCTGGATCACCCAGGCGGCGAGGACCGCGAGGCCCGCGATCCACACCGCGGCAGGTATGCCAAAGAGGCGGCCGAGGGAAAGCCAGTTGCGGAAGTCGTTGTCGCCGATCCTGACCATCACGCCGCCGAGGATGGCGGTGGCGATACCGATCCCCGCGAAGCCGATGCCCAGGGTTGCCATGAAGGAGGGTATCTTCAGCTTCACATGGACGATGCCGTTGAGGAGGCCCAAGGCACCGCCGGCCAGGATGGCAGCGGGAACCGACCAGAGGCCGATGGCCACGCCCGTCAGGTCATTGGCGACCAGCATGCTGGCGGCCACCGCGCAGAGCGCGACCGTGCCTTCGACCGAGAGGTCGATCGAGCCCATGAGGATGATGAAGGTGGCGCCCATGCAGATGACGAGCGGGATCGCCGCCGTGTTCAGCATCCGCACCGCATTGCCGGGCGTGAAGAAGGAGGGATTGATCAGCCCCACCACGAGGCACAAGCCCACCAGCACGGCGACCGGCGCCCAGCGGCGCCAGTGGCCCAGGGCACGGCCGTTCCGGATGGCGACAGAGGCCACGTCTCTTCTCCGCTGTGCTTCGGGGTGAAAAATAGCCGGGTGCAGGGCACCCGGCTAGTGCTTGTAAGCGGGGATGACCAGTCTCAGCCGCGGTACTGGATCTGGCCGGTCGCCTTGCCCCACAGGTCGTTGAAGTCGACCTTCGGCGGATTGGCCTTGTAGCCCGCAACCGTATCCTTGGTCACGATGATGCCGGTGCCGTAGAACTCACGGTGTTCCTTGGGCTCCTTGGTGATGTCGATCTTGCCGGTGGCGTGGGCATAGGGAATGGCAAGGCCCATGCCGCCCGTCCACAGCGGATCCCAGGCGACCGTGCCGGCGAATTCGCCAGCTTCGATGGCACTCAGCGCTGCATCAATGCCGTCAATGCCGACGACGGGCACCTTGCCCGCAAGCCCGTTCTGGCGAAGCGCCTCGAGCGCGCCCATGCCCATGCCGTCATTCGCCGCGAAGACACCCTTGATCTGGTCACCGAAGCGGGTGAGCCAGGCCTGGGTGATCTCGAAGGCTTTCTGCTCGTTCCAGTCAGCAGGCTGGAAGTCGAGGAGCGTCACCTTGCCGCCGGTCTTGGCGATGGCGTTGTCCAGGCCGAGCTTGCGCTCGATCGCGGGCACGTTGGACAGAATGCCGCCCAGCGCCACGATGCCGCCCTCGCCGCCGAAGGCCTTGAACAGTTCATTGGCGATGGCTTCCGCCGTCGGCACGCCGTCAAACGACATGTGCGCGATATAGTTCGGGTCATGATCCCAGGGGTGGAGGTCGTCCGGCTTGTTCCACTGGGTGACGACGAAGCCGCCGGCCTTCTTGACTTCCTCGACGATGACGCGGGCATCGGGCGAGTCGTTGGGGTCGACGTTGAGGATCAGCTTGCCGCCGGTGCGCTGCAGCAGCGCCTTGATATCGGCGATGCCCTTCTCGGAATTGCCTTCGGTGACCAGCACTTCATATGTGGCGCCGATCGACTTGGCGAATTCCTCGCCGCCCTTGGCGAAGGTGGCGTGATAGGGGTTGGCGACGGAACGCAACGAGTTGGCGAGCGTCCAGGTCGTCTCCTGGGCGATCGCAGGCATCGGAAACGCGCCGCCCAGCGTGCCGACGGCAGCGGCACCCGCAGCACCCTTCAGAACCGAGCGGCGGCTGAGCTTGGAAGCGAAAGGCAGATTATTCACTTTCTTCGTCATGAGGTCCTCCCAATTTTCTTTTGGCCTTTACTGCACTAACTAGTTACTGCATCCTTGTTCGGTGTCAAGCCCCCGGACGTGCGCCTGCGAAGGGAAAGCGAGCTTGCAGGGCGGATGGAGATGGGGAATTGAGAACCGAAGGATCCGGAATCACGGCAGGCCAACAACAGATGCTGAACACGAAACGCGAGACCATGCCGCGCGACGCTGACCAGACCCGCAAGCGCATTCTCGCGGCGGCCACGGCCGAGTTCGCGCGCAAGGGTCTGGGCGGCGCACGGGTCGACGAGATCGCGGCGCGCTCCAAGGCCAACAAGCGGATGATCTATCACTACTTCGGCAGCAAGGAGCAGCTCTTCACGGCCGTGCTGGAAGACGCCTATCTCGGCATCCGTTCCGCCGAACAGACACTGCACCTTGACGAATTGCCGCCCGGCGAAGCCCTGGCCAGACTGGTCCGCTTCACCTGGACCTATTACCTGGAGCATCCGGAATTCCTGACGCTGGTCAACAGCGAGAACCTGCACCGCGCCAAGCACCTGAAGACCTCGGACACCATCCGCCAGGCCAGCGGCAAGCTCGTCGCCATGGTGAAGAGCATTCTCGACAGGGGCGTTGCCGCAGGCATTTTCCGCGCCGGTGTCGATCCCGTCCAGCTCAACATCACCATTGCGGCCATCGGCTACTACTACCTGACCAACCGCTTCACGGGCTCGATCGTCTATGAGCGCGACCTCATGTCCGCGGACAATCTCGAAGCCCGCCTCGCCTTCAATCTCGAAACGATCCTCAGGCTCGTGAAGAAAGACCCATGATGCCAGCCTCCAGCCTTGCCTTTCCCCGCCTTGCACCTGAAATCTACACCCAGACCGGAGAAACGGCGCGGCGCTTCGCGGAAGCCCGCGTGAAGCCTCTCGCCCGGGAACTCGACGAGACGGAGCGCTTTCCGCAAGAGATCTACGCCGCAATGGCGGAGCTCGGCCTGTTCGGCATCACGGTGCCGGAGGAATTCGGCGGCGCGGGGCTCGACGCGCTGTCCTATGCCGTGGTGATGGAAGAGCTTTCGCGCGGCTATGCCTCCGTCGCCGACCAGTGCGGCCTGGTCGAGCTCATCGGCATGCTGCTCTGTGTCCATGGCAGCCCGGCGCAGCGCGAGGCCCATCTTGCGGAGGTTCTTTCCGCCAGGACGCGCGTAGCCTATTGCATCACCGAGGCGGAAGCCGGAACGGACGTCTCCGGCATCAAGACCACGGCGGTTCGTGCGGGTGCGGGCTGGCGGCTTTCGGGTTCCAAGATCTGGATCCACAATGCCCCCGTGGCCGATCTCGGCTTCGTGCTGGCCCGCACGGACCCGGATGCAGGCCACCGCGGCATGTCGATTTTCATCGTTGACCTCCATGCGCCGGGCGTTTCGCGCGGCAAGAAGGAGCACAAGATGGGCCAGCGCGCCTCGCCCGTCGGGGCGCTGCATTTCGACGGTGTGGCGCTGCCGGAAGATGCCCTTCTGGGGCCCCTGAACCGCGGCTTCCACATCATGATGAGCGTGCTGGACAAGGGCCGCATCGGCATCGGCGCACTTGCCGTCGGCATCGCCCAGGCGGGGCTCGATGCTGCCCTCGACTATGCGCGCACGCGCCGCCAGTTCGGCCGCGCCATCGCCGAGAACCAGGGGCTGCAGTGGATGCTCGCCGACATGCAGAAGGACATCACCGCGGCACGCGCCCTGGTTCAGCGCGCGGCCATGCTGATGGACGCAGGGCACCCCGCCACCATGGACTGCTCGATCGCCAAGTGCTTCGCCAGCGATGCAGCGGTGCAGCACACGGCCAACGCGGTGCAGATCTTCGGCGGCTCTGGCTATATCCGTGGCTTCGAGGTGGAAAGGCTTTACCGCGACGCCAAGATCACGCAGATCTATGAGGGAACGAACCAGATCCAGCGCAGCATCATCGCGCGCGAACTGCTGAAGGCATGAGATGAACCCTTTCGAGGCAACGATCGGCGCCAGCGTCTCCTGCGCCAAGACGGTGAGCGAGAGCGACGTCTATCTCTTCGCCGGGATCACCGGCGACCTGTCGCCCAATCACGTGGACGAGGTGGCGATGTCCGGAACGCGCTATGGCGGGCGGATCGCGCATGGAGCGCTGCTGGTGGGCTACATGTCGCGCGCCTCGACCATGATCGGCGACACGTGCGAGGCGCTGATGCGCGGACACTATCCGGTCTCGCTCGGCTATGACCGGGTGCGATTTCTCGAAGCGGTGAAGATCGGCGACACGATCTCCATCACCTACACCATCGTGAGCGCCGATGTGGAGCGCATGCGGACGGTGGCCGACGTCAGCCTTCGCAACCAGGCCGGAACCGTCTGCGCCGTGGCGAGCCACATCATGCGCTGGCTGAAGCGGCCGGATTGAAAACGACACATGCCTGGAGAACCAACATGAACGCCATCAACATCCGCAAGTTCGGCCGCGTGGGCTTCGACATCACCGACATGGGCTTCGGCGCAGCGCCCATCGGCAATTTTCTGAGGCCCATTCCGGAGGCGGAGGCCGGTGCGATGGTGGAGCGCGCCTGGGAGGCGGGCATGCGCTACTTCGACACCGCGCCCTATTACGGCCATGGGCTGTCGGAACTCCGTCTCGGCCATTACCTGCGCTGGAAACCGCGCCATGAATTCGTGGTCTCCAGCAAGGTGGGCCGCGTGCTGACGGCGGCACGGCGCGAGGATATCGACTTCAAGCCCTGGGTCGACGGCGCATCCTTCAGGAGCCGCTTCGACTATTCTTATGACGGGACCATGCGGAGCTTCGAGGATTCGCTGCAGCGGCTGGGGCTTGGATACATCGACATCCTGTTCATCCACGACGCCGACGTGTTCACCCATGGCACGGAGATGCAGAAGGTCTATTTCAGGCAGGCCATGGACGGCTGCTACCGCGCCCTCATCGAACTGCGCGAACAGGGCCTGGTGAAGGCGATCGGCGTCGGCGTCAACAACTGGGAGGTCATGCTGGACTTCATGAAGGCCGGGGACTTCGACACGCTGCTGGTGGCAGGACGCTACACGCTGCTCGAGCAGGACGCGCTGGACGAACTGCTGCCGCTGTGCGAGCGGCGCGGCACGGCCCTCGTAATCGGCGGCGGGTTCAACGGCGGCATCCTGGCAACCGGCGCCCGGCCCGGCGCCAAGTGGAACTATGCCCCCGCGCCAGAAGCCATCATGGAGAAGGTCAGGAAGATCGAAGCCGTGTGCGCCCGCCATGGCGTGCCGCTGGCTGCTGCCGCGTTGCAGTTCCTGCTGGCGCACCCGGCTGTTGCCTCTCACGTGCCGGGAACGCGCACCGTGCAGCAGATGAACCAGAACCTCGAGCTTGTCTCGCATCCTATTCCCGGCGCGTTGTGGCAGGAGCTGAAGGCCCAGGGCCTGCTGCGCCAGGACGCACCAACGCCCGCCTGACAGGGCGGCGCGGCCTGCGACCCACATCCGCCTCTTGACCGGGCTTGCATTCCGGCCGCGTTCCCGGCTGAATGGCCGCCAAAGAGGATGTTCAATGCCGCATGACACGCCGCTCATTGCCACTATTGCCGTTGGCCTGGGTCTGGCCTTTCTACTGGGCCTGGCGGCCAACCGGCTGCGGCTGCCGCCGATTGCAGGCTACCTCATCGCCGGGGTGTTGATCGGGCCATTCACGCCGGGTTTCGTGGCCGACCAGAAGATGTCGCAGGAGCTGGCGGAGATCGGCGTGATGCTGCTGATGTTTGGCGTCGGCCTGCATTTCTCGCTGAAGGACCTGCTGTCGGTGCGCGCCATCGCCATTCCCGGCGCCATCGGCCAGATCGCGGCGGCGACCGTGCTCGGCATGGTGCTCTCAGCCACGCTGGGCTGGAGCTGGGGGGCGGGCCTGGTATTCGGCCTGTCCCTTTCGGTGGCGAGCACGGTTGTGCTGCTCAAGGCGCTGCAGGAGCAGCGGCTGGTCGAGACGGAGCGCGGCAGGATCGCGGTCGGCTGGCTCATCGTCGAGGACATCGTCATGGTCCTCACGCTCGTGCTGCTGCCGCCGTTGGCGGGATTTCTCGGTGGCCGCGAAGCCGCACCGGGTGAGCCGCTGGGAATGGCGGCGGCACTGGGGCTCGGCACGGTTTGGGAAACGCTGCTCTTCACGGCCTTGAAGATCGCCGTGTTCGTCGGTCTCATGCTGGTGGTCGGGCGGCGGATCATTCCCTGGCTCCTCCACTATGTGGCCCATACCGGCTCGCGCGAGCTGTTCCGGCTTGCGGTACTGGCGGTGGCGCTCGGCGTGGCCTACGGTTCAGCAGCACTGTTCGGCGTGTCCTTCGCGCTCGGCGCCTTCTTCGCCGGCATGGTGCTGGCCGAATCGCCGCTCAGCACCCAGGCCGCAAAGGACACGCTGCCGCTGCGTGACGCGT
>CAIYXE010000450.1 GCA_903930095.1 uncultured Hyphomicrobiales bacterium | reverse complement strand
GCGGTGGTGCTGCTCTCCATGGTGTTCCTCAAGGAGCAGGTCGGCTGGCGGCGGATGGCTGCCATTCTCGGCGGCTTCCTCGGCGTGCTGCTCATCGTGAAGCCCTCGATATCCTCCTTCAACCATTATGAGCTTCTGGCCCTGCTCATCGTCTTCGCCGTGGCGATGCGGGACATCCTCACCAAGCGCATACCGGCGCGCATACCCACCTTCGTCATCGCACTCGGCAATGCCGGTTTCGTCACGCTGGGCGGGGCCGCACTGGCCCTGGCGCAGGGTTTCACACGGCCAGAGCCCTGGCAGGTGGGGCTTCTCGCGCTTGCGGCCTGTTTCCTCTCGTCGGGCTATCTCCTCATGGTGGCGACGCTGCGGCTTGGCGAACTCAGCGGCACCGCCCCCTTCCGCTATTCCGTCATGATCTTCGCCATCTTCTCCGGCGTTCTTGTCTTTGGCGAGTTCCCGGACGGGATCGCCATGGCCGGCATGGCGCTGATCGTGGCGTGCGGGCTCTATGCCGCGCACCGCGAGGCGCTCAGGGCCGGGACCCTCAGTGATAACGCCAGAACGCCAGCGCCGTGAGGCACACCGCCCAGACGAGAATGCCCTTCCGCACCAGGTGATGGGGAATGCGCATCGCCACCTTCGCCGTGAAAAAGCCGCCTAGCACCGCGCCGGACATCATCACCAGCGAGGGCGCCCAGCGGATGATCCCCGCCTTGGCGAAGATCACGATCGAGATCAGCGTCATCAGCGTGATCGTCACGTTGCGGATGGCATTGGCCTGGTGGATCGTCATCGCCGAGAAGATCGAATAGATGGCGAACATCAGGATGCCCATGCCAAGCCCGAAATAGCCGCCATAGACGAAAACAAGAAACTCCAGCAGGAAGGACAGCCACAACCAGCGCGACCCGTCAAAGGCGAAGTCGCGCTCCAGCTTCAGCTTGATCCAGGGCCCCAGCGCGAATGACACGGTGGCAAACAGCAGGAGCCAGGGAATGACGATCCGGAACGCCGCCTCCCCCGTCGCGATCAGGATCCATGATCCGATCACGCCACCCATGGCCGCCAGCAACAGCCTGAACCCCAGATGCCTGCGCACCGATGTCAGCTCATGGCGGTAGACAGCCGTCCCCACCACATTTGCCGGCAATACCGCCACGAAGTTCGAGGCATTGGCCTCGATTTCGCTCATGCCCGCTGCAAGCAGCAGCGGAAAGGTCATGAAGCCGGCGCCCCCCGCCATCACGTTGATGAAGCCCGCCAGCAGGCCCCCGGCGAAAAGCAGCAGAATTTGGATGATGTCCAAGGCGGCACTCGAAACGTGAACCGACCTTATGCCGAAAGCCGGCGGGGTTCGGCAAGTGGCGCTCCCCGGAAGCCCGCTTCTTTCCGCGCCCGAAACCGGGTAGGATCACCTCATGTGGATCATCATCACCATTCTCTCTTTCGTCACCCTGCAGCGGCTGATCGAACTCCTGATCGCCCATCGCAACACCCGGCGCTTGATCGACCAGGGCGGCTTCGAGATTGGTTCAGGGCGCTATGGATTCGTGCTGGCGCTGCAGATCGTGTGGCTGCTCGGCCTCTGGTATCTCGTGCTCTACCAGCGGCCCGCCGTGGCACTGCCCTGGATCTATGCCTATGTGGTGCTGGAGGCGGCGCGTGGCTGGATCGTCGCCGGGCTGGGCAGCAGGTGGACGACGCGGCTCATCGTCGTGCCGGGCGAAAGGCTGCCG
>CAIYXE010000449.1 GCA_903930095.1 uncultured Hyphomicrobiales bacterium | reverse complement strand
GCCCTGCCAGTCCAGCATCATGGCGTCGGCATAGCCCTTCTTCTCCGCCTTGTGCTTGGAAATGGTGCAGATCATGTAGAGGCCTGCCGCCTTGGCGTGGACGGGGGCGCACATCGGGTCTGGCCGGCGATAGTCCGCGATGTCGAGCTTGATGCCCTTCATCTTCGTCTCGGGGTCGAACATGGACGGCCAGGCCCAGGTGGCGACTGCCACATGGATCTTGTTCTGCTGGGCGGAGACCGCCATCATCTCGGAGCCGCGCCAGGCGACGGGGCGCACATACTGGTCGCCGCCGCCATTGAGCTCCACCACCTTGTCCTTGGCGGCGTTCAGCTCCTCCACGGAATAGGGAATCTCGAAATCCATGATCTCGGCGGATTTCCTGAAGCGCACCGAATGCTCGGTCGACTTGAAGATCACGCCACCATAGGCGCGCTCGCCCTCGAACACGGAGGAGCCGTAATGCAGGCCATGGGTCAGCACATGCACCTTGGCGTCCTTCCAGGGCACGATCTCGCCATTGAACCAGATCCAGCCGTCGCGCTGGTCAAAGGGGATGGTGGTCATGGCTTGCTGCTCCTGTAGGGCCCATTTATGGTGGACGAAGCTATCGAGGCCGGGTAAATATGTCAATATGGCTGACGTAATTTCTGCCCAGGGCGCAGGCGAGACAGGCCCGGAACCCGGACGCCGGCGGGACGGCGAAACATTGAGCGAACAGGAGACGGTTGCGCTCATCGAGCTGATGTTCTTTGCCTACCGCGACTTCGTGTCGGACCCGGACGAGATCCTCAGTCATTTCGGATTTGGCCGGGCCCACCACCGCGTGTTGCATTTCGTCGGCCGCGACCCCGGCATGACGGTGCAGCAATTGCTCGACATCCTGCGCATCACCAAGCAAAGCCTCGGCCGCGTGCTGAAGGAGCTGATCGACAAGGGCTATGTCTTCCAGAAAGAGGGCGAGAACGACCGCCGCCAGCGGCTGCTCTACCTGACCGAAGCCGGCGAGGAACTCCGCCAGCAGCTGATGGGCCCGCAGATGAACCGCATCCGCCGCGCCGTGGCCCAGCCCGAAGGCAACGCCGCCCGGCTTTACCGCAAGGTGCTCTACCACATGGTGTCGCCCGCCAATCGTGACGCCGTGCGGGACTGGATCGAGAAGGCAAACCCCGACGCGAAGGGGACAGAGCGCCGTGGATGAGCTGCCGCACATTCTGGTGGTGGACGATGACCGGCGCATCCGCGGCCTGCTTCAGTCCTTCCTGATCGAGAACGGTTTCCGCATCTCGGTGGCGGCAAGCGCCGCGGAAGCCCGCGAGCAGATGCGCAACATGGCCTTCGACCTCGTGGTGCTCGACATCATGATGCCGGGCGAGACGGGGCTCTCCCTCGCCTCTTCGCTGCGCGCCGCCGGAAACCCGGTTCCGGTGCTGATGCTGTCCGCGCTGGCCGAAGCCTCTGACAGGATCGCCGGGCTCGAAACGGGAAGCGACGACTACCTCGCCAAGCCCTTCGAGCCGCGCGAGCTCCTGCTGCGGATCCGCGGCCTGCTCCGCCGCCAGGAACAGCCCGCGCGCAGCAAGGCCGACGTTGCCTTCGGGCCCTATGTGTTCCACCTGCAGCGGGGCGAACTCCGCAAGGGTGCCGAGCCCGTGCGGCTCACCAGCCGCGAGCGGGAGCTGTTGAGGACGCTCGCCGCAAATGCCGGGGCGCCCGTGGCGCGCGTCGAGCTTGCGCCGGAAGCCTCAGAAGAGGGAGCCCGCAGCGTCGACGTCCAGATCAACCGCCTGCGCCAGAAGATCGAGGAGGACCCCTCGAACCCCGTCCATCTCCAGACGGTGCGCGGGGCGGGCTATGTGCTCCATGCCAGTTGAGGGCGCCTGAACCATGGCCAGGAACTGGCTCTATGACCGCTTCAACACCTTCCTCGAGCGCCACATGCCCGAGGGGCTCTTCCCGCGCGCGCTGATCATTCTGGTGGCGCCCGTGGTGCTGCTCCAGACGATCATGACGGGGCTGATCTTCGAGCGCCATTTCGAGAACGTGACGAGGCTTCTCGCCCGCTCCTTCGCACGTGACGTGAGCATGCTGATCCAGCTCTATGAGGATTCCGACAGGAGCCCCGCGGCTGCCGCGCGCATCGAGAGCCTTGCCAACAAAACGCTGAACCTGCAGCTGGCGATCGAGCCGGGGGCGCTTCCCGCGGCCTTGCCGGAACCGTTCCTGTTCTCGCGCGCCGACACCCGGCTCACCCGCGAACTCACAGTCGAGACCGGCAAGCCCTTCTGGATCGACAGCCGAAGCCAGCGCGGCATCGTCGATGTGCGGCTCGAGGTGGCGGACGGCGTCATCTTCCGCTTCACCCCGCGCGACGAGCGCACGCTCGCCACCAGCACGGGCTTCCTGCTGTTCCTGATGCTCGGCTCCTCGTTGCTGCTGCTCGGCATTGCCTTCATCTTCCTGCGCAACCAGATCAGGCCGATCACCGACCTCGCCCGCGCCGCGCAGAGCTTTGGCACGGGACGTGACGCGAGCGCCTTCCGGCCGCGCGGCGCAAGGGAAGTGAAGGCGGCGGGCATCGCCTTCCTCGACATGCGTGACCGTATCGTCAGGCAGGTGGAGCAACGCACCGCCATGCTGGCGGGCGTCAGCCACGATCTGCGCACCATCCTCACCCGCTTCAAGCTCGAACTGGCCTTCCTGGGCGACGGACCCCAGGTCAGGCTGCTGAAGGAAGACGTCGAGGAGATGCAGCGCATGCTGGAGGCCTACATGGCCTTCGTGAAGGGCGATGCGGGGGAGGCAGCCCAGGAGGCCGATCTCTCCGCCATGGTCCAGGCTGCGGCCCGCGGCCTCGTGCGTGCGGGCGGCTCGATCGCGCTCGACATTCCGCCCGAGCAGAAGGTCAGGGTGAAGCCCAATGCCTTCGGGCGGCTGCTCGCCAACCTGATCGGCAATGCCGCGCGCTATGCGCGCAATGTCAGCGTTACGGCTTCCGTGGCCGGCCACACGCTGAGGCTGCTCGTCGATGACGATGGCCCCGGCATCCCGCCGGACAAGCGCGAGGAGGCTTTCCGCCCCTTCGTGCGCCTCGACCATGCCCGCAACCTGGACGAGACGGGCACCGGCTTGGGCCTTGCCATCGCACGTGACATCGCCCACGCCCATGGCGGCGAGATCGCGCTGGAGGACAGTCCGAAAGGCGGGCTTCGCGTTGTGCTCCAAATCCCTGTATAACGGAATCATGATGGATTACCGCCTCGACCCGCTCTGGCTGAAGCTCAACATGATGAACGCAGAGGGCTTGCAGGCCTTTGCCCCCCTCATGGAGATGATGCAGACGCAGACGGGGCAGAATGCCGAGATGGCTAAGCGCGTCATCGAGGAATACCGCAAGTTCCTGTTCCTCGCGATGCGCGCGGGCCACCAGGTGATCCCGCCCGGCCCCATCAACGATGTCTGGATGATGCACCTGCAGAACGCCCAGAACTACTGGGAGCAGCTCGGCCAGATGATCGGCGAACGCCCCCTGGCGCAGGGCGTGGACGCCAAGAGCCTCAGCTCCATGGCAGAGGCCTGGAAGGCCACACTCGACTCCTACGAGAAGATCTTCGGCATGAAGCCCCCCATGGACATCTGGGGCCAGGGCCCAGCCTCCGAAAACCCGTGGCTGCTGGCGATGGGCAACTGGCGGAAGATGTTCGGGCTCTGACGCATTTTCCCTTCTCCCGTTGCGTTGCGACGGGAGAAGGGGACAATCATCGGGTCCCTGCCAAGCCCTTCGCCGGGATGACGGCAAAAAATAGTCTAATACATCCGCCCGCCGTTCGGCACATTGTGGTCCACGCCCAGCAGCACCACCTCGCCGCCGGCGTCGGGGAAGCCCAGCGTCAGCACTTCTGACATGAAGGGGCCGATCTGGCGGGGCGGGAAGTTGACGACGGCTGCCACCTGGCGGCCCATCAGCGTGTCGGGCGTGTAGTGCTTCGTCACTTGCGCGGATGATTTCTTCACCCCGATCTCCGGGCCGAAGTCGATCTTCAGCTTGTAGGCGGGCTTGCGTGCTTCGGGAAACGGGTCCACGCCCACGATGGTGCCGACGCGGATGTCGACCTTCTGGAAATCGTCGAAGGAAATCGCCATGGCTCAGCTCGCCAGTTCGCGTGAGCGCTTCGTGGCGGCCTCGATGGCGGCGTCGAAGAGCGGCTGCATGCCATCCTCCGCCATCAGCACCTGCAGCGCGGCATAGGTGGTGCCCTTGGGCGATGTCACGTTCTGGCGCAGCGTTGCCGCCTCGATGCCGGATTGCCGCATCAGCTCGCCAGCACCTGAGACGGTGGCGCGCGCCAGCTGCATGGCCAGGTCCTTCGGCAGGCCTGCCTTCTCGCCCGCTGCCGCCAGGCATTCGGTGAGATAGAACACATAAGCCGGGCCAGAGCCCGACACGGCGGTCACCGCGTCGATCATCGCCTCGTTCTCGACGGTGACGACCTCGCCCACCGCCGCGAGAAGGCTGCGGGCAAGCGCCAGTTGCGCGGGAGACACATTGGCGTTGGCGGCCATGGCGGTGATGCCGCGGCCCACAGCCGCCGGCGTGTTGGGAATGGTGCGGATGACCGCTGCATCGGCCCCGAAGTGGCGCTCGAAGGAGGCGATGGTCTTGCCCGCCGCCACCGAGAGGATCAGCGGCTTTGCGGCCTTGAGCGGCACGACGCCTGGCAGCACGTCTTCCATCAGCTGCGGCTTCACCGCCATGATCACCACTTCGGCGTCATGGATGGAGCCCACCTCAGGGTTGAGCCGCACACCCGATCGTTCGAGAAGCGCCCTCACTTCCGGTGGTGGGGAGGGGTCGAGCGCCACGATGCGGGAGGCCTCCGCGCCACCCTTGAGCCAGCCTTCCAGCATGGCGCCGCCCATCTTGCCGGCGCCCACCAGCACCAGCGTTCCGGCCAGTTTCACCATCAGGCTTCTCCCCAGGTATCGATCATTGCGGCCTCCAGCGCCTCGGCGGCGTTGCGGCCCGCCCAAACGACGAACTGCACGGCCGGAAAATAGCGCTCGCAGGTCTCCAGGGCAAAGCGGATCAGCGCCTCGCATTGCGCATCATTGGCCTCGGCGTTGCCGGAAAGCAGCAGGCTGTTGCGGAACAGCAGGCTGCCGTCCGCGTGCCACAGGTCGAAGTGTCCCACCAGCAGCTGCTCATTGATGCGCGCGAGAAGCTTCGCCACCTCGTCGCGCCGCGCCGCGGGCACTTTCATCTCGAGGCTCACGGCCGCATGCAGGATCTCGAATTCGTCACGCCAGTTGAGGGACACGGTCATGTCGCTCCAGCCGCCGGCGATCTGCATCGTCACTTCGCCGGATCCGGTGCGGGAAAAGGCCCATTCATAGGCTTCCGCAATCCGCTCGACACGGTCGAGCGGGTTGGAGAACTCGTCGCTTTCAAGGGCCTCCAGGGCCATCGGTCATTCCTCCGCTGGCTGACGAATCACCCGCCCTGCCATGTGGAGCAAACTGCCCAAGCCGTTGAGTCGCTTCAAGAGTCAGCAGAGGAAACAGATGATTCCTCCACAGGGAATGAAGTCCTCCGGGTGCTGACCCTCAGTCAGTCCGCCCGCGAGTCAGAGGCTGACTGGCCGCCAATCCTGGCTTCCAGCGCCGCAAGCCTCGCCGCCAGCGCGTCGTTTTCCTCGCGGGCCTTCTGGGCCATTGCCTTCACCGCCTCGAACTCCTCGCGCTTGACGAGTTCCATGTTGTTGAGGATGCGCTCCATCTGGGCCTGGACGAGCGTGTCGATCTCCCGGCGCACGCCCTGGGCAGCACCTGCTGCATTGGTCATGAGCTTGGCCAGCTCGTCGAAAAAGCGCGTCTGTGTCGTGGTCATGTGCGGACCCCTTTCTTGACACACTAGCTATGGGCTTTGGCCCCGCACTTCAAGGTGCCGCGTGAGGCTTGACGCCGCGGCCGGGGGCGACCACTGTCCGCGGCGATGAATTTCGAGGCTGCCACTCCCGCCGTCCTGCCGTTTCCGCCGGTTGATCCCGTGCTGTTCGAGATCGGGCCTTTCGCGCTGCGCTGGTATGCGCTGGCCTATATTGCCGGGCTGCTGTTTGCCTCCTGGTACATGAAGCGGCTGGTCTCCAGCCCGCGGCTCTGGGGCCAGGTGAAGCCGTCGATGAGCGTGCCCCAGGTGGACGACTTTTTCCTGTGGTCGGTGCTGGGCGTCGTGCTCGGGGGCAGGCTTGGCTACGTCCTGTTCTACAAGCCGCTGCATTATCTCGCCAACCCGCACGAGATCCTGATGATGTGGGACGGCGGCATGTCGTTCCACGGCGGCTTCCTTGGCGTGGTGGCGGTCTGCTATTTTTATGGGCGCCGCATCGGAACCAGCCTCGACCGCATGCTCGACCTCGGCGCGGCCTCGGTTCCGGTGGGGCTGGGGCTCGGTCGGCTGGCCAATTTCATCAACAGCGAGCTGTGGGGCAGGCCCGCGGACCTGCCCTGGGCCTTCGTCTTCCCGCTGGACCAGCTGCAGCTGCCCCGCCACCCCAGCCAGCTCTACGAGGCGGTGCTCGAAGGATTGTTCCTCTTCATCGCGGTCAGGATTGCCACCCACCGCCATGGCGCCCTGCAGCACGCGGGCCGGGCGTCCGGCATCTTCGCCCTGGGCTATGGCCTGTCGCGCATCCTGGTCGAGTTCTTCCGCGAGCCTGATCCCTTCCTCGGCACCTTCGCGGGCTTCCTCACCATGGGCATGATCCTGTCGCTGCCGCTCTGCCTTGTCGGCGTGTGGCTTCTCCTGAGGTCCCGGCATGACCCCGCTTGAGGTTCTGATCTCGGAGCTGATCGCCACTGACGGTCCGATGCGGCTCGATCACTACATGGGCCTCTGCCTCGGCCATCCGCAACATGGCTACTATGTCACGCGTGATCCACTGGGCCGGGAGGGCGATTTCGTCACCGCGCCTGAGGTCAGCCAGGTGTTCGGCGAGCTCATCGGCATCTGGGCGGCGGGCGCCTTCGTGGCGATGGGCGAGCCGGCCCGCGTCAACCTGGTCGAGCTCGGCCCCGGCCGGGGCACGCTGATGGCCGACATGCTGCGAACCATCGGCCGGGTGTCGCCCGCGCTGGCCGCCGCCGCCGTGATGCACCTTGTCGAGACGAGCCCGGTGCTGAGGACCAGACAGCGCCAGGCGGTGGGCCCCGGTGCCAGCTGGCACATGACATTGAAGGAGGTGCCCCAGGGCCCGATGATCCTGGTTGCCAACGAGTTCTTCGACGCGATCCCGATCCGCCAGATCGAGCGGCGCCGCGGGCTGTGGCACGAGCGGGTGATCGGGCTGGAGCAGGGGCGCCTCGCCCGCGGCCTTTCCGGCCCGGTTCTCGGTCCTGAGGGACGCGACGGCGACGTTCTGGAACTCGCCCCCGCGCGGGATGTGATCGCCAGCCAGATCGGCCAGAGGCTGTCGCGCCATGCCGGGGCTGCCCTCATCATCGACTACGGGCATCTGACCAGCGCCCCGGGTGACACGCTGCAGGCCATGCGCAGGCACGGCTTCGCGGATGTGACCGAAAGGCCCGGCGAATGCGACCTGACATCGCATGTCGACTTCCAGGCGCTGGGCCGTGCGCTGACGGAGGGGGGGGCTGATATCCTTCGCCCCATGACCCAGCGGGACTTCCTGCTCGCCATGGGCCTCGAGCAGCGCTTCCAGCGCCTGGAGCTGCGTGCCGATCTGATGGTCACCTCAACCTTGAGGCGGCAGATGGCGCGGCTTGCGGATGAGAACCAGATGGGTAACCTGTTCAAGGTACTCGCTGCCACCTCGCCCGGCATGCCGTGCCCTTATCCGTTTGGACAGACATGATCGCAGCAGACGCCCTCCGGATCGACGGCTTGACCCACGGCTTCTTCACCCGGGAAGGCGGGCATTCGTCAGGCCTGTTCTCCTCCCTCAATTGCGGCATGGGCTCGGGCGATGACCGTGAGACGGTGCTCAAGAACCGCGCCCTCGTCGCGGAGCGGCTGGGCGTTGCGCCCGATTGCCTGCTCTCCGCCTACCAGGTGCACAGCGCGGAGGCCGCTCTGGTGACGGGGCCCTGGACGCAAGATGCGGATCGTCCCCGCGTCGATGGCCTCGTCACGCGCGCCCCCGGGGTGGCGCTCGGCGTGCTCACCGCCGACTGCGGCCCGGTGCTGTTCGCCGACCCTGAGGCCCGCGTGATCGGCGCGGCCCATGCCGGCTGGAAGGGGGCGCTGGCCGGCGTCACCACCCGCACCCTTGCCCTGATGGAGGCCG
>CAIYXE010000448.1 GCA_903930095.1 uncultured Hyphomicrobiales bacterium | reverse complement strand
CACCAGGTTCAGCGGCCCGGCAATGGCGAGGCGGCAGAGCCCGTCCTGGCTCTCCAGCATGGGCACGCCGGACTTCAACTGGTGCTCGATGAATACCGGTTGCCCCTCGGTGCGCAGCACCTCGTCAATGGTCGTGTCCAGCGCCCGTGACAGGCGGTAAACAGTTGAAAGCGTTGGGTTCGTCTCGTTCCGCTCAATCTGGGAGATGATCGACTTCGCAACCCCGGACTGTTCCGACAGATCGCCCAGCGACATATTGTAGGCCTTGCGGAGACGCTGGATGGTCTTGCCCAGGCTGGGCGTCGGATCAAAGTCCTGTGAGGAGTTGTCTTTCCTGCCGCGACGCGTTGACATTTCGTCGTCCTGTAATTAGAACCAGTGTTCGTTAAAACGAACAACCGATGTTCGGCACTCTGGCTGACACTCTGATAACCCGGTTTCGTATGGCGTTTCAAACGAAATCGTGGATTGGCGGTCCAGCTGTACGGAAGACCGAACGTTTGTAGGGACGAACAGGGCGAGGCCATCATGCGCTATTTTCCCATTTTCTTTGATCTCCAGAACCGCCCCGTCACCGTTGTGGGCGGCGGCGAGGAAGCGTTGCGGAAGATCCGGCTGCTGCTGAAGACCGGCGCCGTCATCAATGTGATCGCACCCGAACTGCACGAGGAGCTGGCCGCCGAGCGGCGCGTCAACTGGATCGCCCGGGCCTATCAGGCGGGGCTCCTCGAGGGCGCGGCGCTGGTCTATTCGGCTGAAGCCGCACTGAATGAGAAGGTTGCGGCAGATGCGCAGGCACTGGGCATTCCCGTCAATGCCGTGGACAATCCCGATATCTCCACCTTCATCGTGCCCTCGATCGTCGACCGCGACCCCGTTGTGGTGGCGATCGGCACGGAGGGAACCGCCCCCATTCTGGGCCAGGGCCTGCGCGCCCGGATCGACGCAATGCTGCCGCAGGCGCTGGGCGATCTCGCGCGCGCCGCCTCGGACCTGCGCGAGCGCGTGGCCGCCGCCATGCCGCCGGGCAACCGGCGGCGCAGCTTCTGGTACCGCTTTTTCTTCGGCGACGTGCGCGAAGCCTTCGTCGCGGGTGATTCCTGCAACTACCTTGCGGGCGTCGAAGCCCTGTTCGCGGGTGATGCGCATGCGCCGCGCGGCCGCGTCTCCTTCGTCAGCCTCGGCTCGGAGGATCCCGAACTCCTCACCATCAAGGCGCAGCGCAAGCTGCATGAGGCGGACGCGATTGTGCACGACCACAGCGTTCCCCGGGCCATTCTCGAAATGGCGCGGCGCGATGCGGTGCGCATCCCCGTGAAGGGCGAACTCTATGACGGCGCCACCGACATGCTGATCGCCGAGGCCAGGGCCGGGCGGCTGGTCGTGCGGCTCTCGGTCAGCGAGGCGTCCCTGGAGGAGACGGTATCTGTCGCCTCCGAGGGCATCCCCTTCGAGACGGTGCCGGCCGTGGCTCTGCCCAAGCCTGCCGAGGTCATCCCCTTTCCCGTCCGCGAGGACATCCGCGAAGACATTCTGAGAGCTGCATCATGACAACGCCTGAGAAGGGACAACTCGTCACCGCCAACCGCCTGAGGGACGGAATCGCCGTCTTCATGACCCGATCAGGCGACTGGAGCGAGACAATCGACGACGCCGTTCTGGCGCAGGAGCCACAGGCGGCTGCCGCCCTCGAGGCGCGCGCCAAGGATGATGAGAAGAAGACCATCGTGACCGGCGCCTATCTGATCGATGCCGAGCGCATTGGCGGACGGGTGCGCGCCGCGCATATCCGCGAGCGCATGCGGGCACTTGGACCCACAGTGAGGCTGGACCTCGGCAAGCAGGCTGAGGGCAAGGGCGCGGGCTTCGCCGCCCCGGAGGGAGTTTGAAACCATGTACCGCTACGATGAGTTTGACCACCAGTTCGTCCGTGACCGCACGAACCAGTTCCGCAACCAGGCCGAACGCCGCCTTTCAGGCGAGCTGACGGAAGAGGAATTCCGCCCGCTCCGCCTGATGAACGGCCTCTACCTGCAGCTTCATGCCTACATGCTGCGCGTGGCCATTCCCTATGGCACGCTGTCCAGCCGGCAGATGCGCCAGCTGGCGCTGATCGCGGAAAAGTGGGACCGCGGCTATGGCCATTTCACCACGCGCCAGAACATCCAGTACAACTGGATCAAGCTGGAAGACACGGCCGACATCCTCGACGCCCTGGCCGATGTCGAGATGCACGCCATCCAGACCTCGGGCAACTGCATCCGTAACGTCACGACCGACCACTGGGCCGGTGCCGCCGCCGATGAGATCGCGGACCCCCGCCCCGTGGGTGAACTGCTGCGCCAGTGGTCGTCGCTGCACCCCGAATTCAGCTACCTGCCGCGCAAGTTCAAGATCGCGGTGACAGGCGCTCCAAACGACCGCGCCGCCGTGAAGGTGCATGACATCGGTCTTCGCCTGCACAAGAACGACGCGGGCGAAATCGGCTGGGAAGTGATCGTGGGCGGTGGCCTGGGCCGCACGCCGATGGTGGGTGTCACCGTGCGCGACTTCCTGCCCCAGCATGAGCTGATCGGCTATCTCGAAGCCATCATGCGCGTCTACAACCTCTTCGGCCGGCGCGACAACAAATACAAGGCGCGCATCAAGATCCTCGTGCACGAGATCGGCGCGGAGACCTTCAAGGCCGAGGTGGAGGCTGAATATGCGAAGCGTCCGCATCCCTCCACCGAAGTGGAAGAGCGGGAGCTGAAGCGCATCGCGGCCTATTTCGCAGCCCCGCCGCTGGAGAAGCTGCCGCGCTGGTCGGCCAGCTTCGAGGAGGCAAGGCTCGCCAACCCCGCCTTCGCGCGCTGGACGAAGAACAATCTGGGGCCGCACCACGCAGATGGCTACGCCATCGTCAACATCTCGCTGAAGCCCGAAGGCGGCATTCCGGGTGATGCGACCGCCGATCAGATGCGTGTGATGGCGGACCTCGCCGAGCGCTACAGCTTCGACGAGTTGCGCGTGAGCCATGCGCAGAACATCGTGCTGCCGCATGTGCGGAAGGACGACGTGTTCGCCGTCTACCAGGCCCTCGAGAAGGCCGATCTGGCGGCAGCCAATTACGGGCTGGCAGGAGACATCATCGCCTGCCCCGGTCTCGACTATTGCGCGCTCGCGACCGCACGCTCGATCCCCATCGCCCAGTCGATCTCGCGCAAGTTTGCGGATTCGAAGAAGCAGGATGAGATCGGCAAGCTCAAGATCAACATCTCGGGCTGCATCAACGCCTGCGGCCACCATCATGTGGGCCACATCGGCATTCTCGGCCTCGACAAGAAGGGCGAGGAATTCTACCAGATCACGCTCGGCGGCTCCTCCGCCGAAAGCGCCTCGATCGGCACCATCTTAGGCCCCGGCTTTGCGGGCCATGAGGTGGCGGATGCCATCGAGACCATCCTCGACACCTATCTGAAGCTCCGCGATCCGGGCGAGGAGTTCCTTGCCACCTATCGCCGCCTGGGTGCGAAGCCCTTCAAGGAGGCTCTCTATGCCACTGCTTAAGAACAACGTGCTCGTCTCCGACACATGGATCCATGCGGAAGCCGATGGCGAACTGCCGGAAGCAGGCGATATCATCGTGCCCTTCGCACGGCTCCTCAAAGAGTGGGACGCACTGCCGGCGCGTACGGGCCGGCTCGGCGTGCGCTTCGGCAATACCGACAAGCCAGAGGCGCTGGCAGGCATTCTGCCACGGCTCTCGGTGATCGTGCTGCCCTTCCCTGCCTTCAACGATGGGCGCGCCTATTCGATCGCGCGGAAGCTGCGCGAGATGGGCTACAGGGGCGAGCTCCGCGCCATTGGCAACGTGCTGCCCGATCAGCTGCAGTTCATGTTGCAGGTGGGCTTCGATGCCTTCGAGATCGGCGAGCGCTTCCCGCTCGAGACGTGGGCGAAGTCCTCGCGCCAGATGTCGCTGGCCTATCAGCGTGGCCTCTTCCGCCGCGGCGCGGAGGCCGAAATCTGGACCGAGCGCCACACCGACGCCGAACCCTGGCTCGAACAGCCGCACGCAGGCTGAACGCGCATGGACCGCTCCATCTTCGAGAGCTACGCGGGCCTCGAGGGCAGGCAACTGCTGGAGCCGATCCTGCGTGACTTTGCGGGGCGCGCGGCGGTCGTCTCTTCCTTCGGCGCGGAATCGGCCGTGCTGCTGCACATGGTCTCGGAGGCCGACAAGGCTGCACCCGTGATCTTCCTCGATACGGGCAAGCACTTCTGGGAGACGCTCTCCTACCGCGCCAAGCTGATCGACCGGCTGGGACTGACGGGCGTGCGCATCATCACACCCGGCGCGGCCGATCTTGCGGCTCAGGACGCTGATGGCACGCTGCATGGCCAGAATGCCGACCAGTGCTGCCACATCCGCAAGACGCTGCCGCTGCAGAAGGCACTGGACGGCTTCGACGTGACGATTTCGGGCCGCAAGCGCTACCATGGTGCAGCACGCGCAACGCTCGACTTCCTGTCGATTGCCGACGGACGGCTGAAGGTCGAGCCGCTGGCGGGCTTCTCCGCCCTCGACATCACCGCCTATATGAAGGCCCATGACCTCCCCGCCCATCCGCTGACCGAGATCGGCTATTTCTCAATCGGCTGCGAACCCTGCACAAAGCCAGGCGGCTCCTCTGCTGACCCGCGCGCGGGCCGCTGGGCGGGCTCGGCCAAGTCCGAATGCGGCATTCACTGGACGGTGAATGGCAAGACGGTGACGCCCTCCTCACGCGCCAGACACTGAATGGAACCGTGGCTTGCTGATTTTCTGATCTTCGTAGCTGTTGGCTTCTTTGCCCAGCTGATCGATGGCGCGCTCGGCATGGGCTATGGCGTGATTTCCGCTACGGTGCTGCTGGCAACCGGCGTTCCGCCGGCGCACACCTCGGCCAGCGTGCACGCGGCAAAACTCTTCACCACCGCCGCCTCAGGCACGTCGCATATCCTGCACGGCAACGTCGACAAGCGGATCCTGATCATCCTGTGCATCACGGGTTCGGCGGGCGGCATTCTCGGCGCCATGGTTCTCGTCAACGTGGCGGGGGACGCCATCCGCCCCTTCGTGTTCGGTTATCTCGGCGTCATGGGCCTCGTGATCATCTGGCGGGGACTGATGTTCCCGGCCAGCAAGACGGTGCCTGGCAAGTTCATCGCGCCGCTGGGAACGGTGGGCGGCTTCCTGGACGCCATGGGCGGCGGCGGCTGGGGGCCTGTGGTGACCTCGAGCCTGATCGGCGCAGGCGCACCGCCGCGTTATGTGGTGGGCACGGTCAACGCGGCGGAGTTCGTCGTCACCTGTGCTGTCGTTTCCGCCTTCGCGGCGACCATCCTGTTCGGCGTGTGGGCGGAAGCTCACGGCATCGGCGACCACCTGACGGCCATCGCCGGCCTTGTCATCGGCGGCCTGCCCGCCGCCTTCTTCGCTGGCTGGCTCCTGAAAGTGGCACCCCGCAAGCCCTTGATGATCGCCGTCGGCCTGCTCATCTGCGGCATCGCCAGCTGGGAGCTCTCGAAGGCCCTGTTCTAAGCAGAGATTCGTGGCTTGACCAACGGGATTACTGATTTTCGGAGGTTGAGTTCCTCGACTGCGGAGTGGATCGCGCAGTCAAGAGCCTGTCGACCGTCGAATGTGAGGTGCGCGAGATGGAGAGCCTTGAGCTTGGCCCAGACATTCTCGATGTCGTTCAGTTCGGGGGCATATTTCGGAAGCCACTCGACCCTCAGCCAGTGGT
>CAIYXE010000447.1 GCA_903930095.1 uncultured Hyphomicrobiales bacterium | reverse complement strand
TCCGACGAAAAGGTGAAGGTCGTCACGCAGGACGAAACCATCGTCATCCAACCGGCCAGCAAGGAAGTGATCTACGTGCCGCAGTACGAGCCGGAGATGCTCTACGAGCCGGATTACGTCTACCGGCCCATCACTTATTATCCTGATCCCTATCCCTACTATTGGAACCCCGCCGCCACCTTTTTCGCGGGCGCTGTCACCGGTGCCATCTGGGCTGCTGCAGTTGATTGGGACGATGGCTTCTGGGGCGGTGACTGGGATTGGAATAATGGCTGGGGAAACAATAACGTCGACATCGACCTCGATTTCGACTGCAACAAATGCATCATCGGCAATGACTTCAGCGGTAAGCTGAACTTCAATGATGTCGACTGGACCAAGATCGACCGCTCGAAGATCAATTTCGACAAGAACAACTTCGCCAAGATCGACAATTCGAAGTTCAAGGACAGCTTCAAGAACAACGACAAGGTGAAGCTGAAGGACAAGGCGAACATCTCGAACAACCGGGCCGACAAGATGGCGCGGCCTGGGAAGGGCGACATCCAGACCAAGGACATCCGCAAGTCCACGCTGGACAAGATGCAGAAACAGCCCGTCAAGGACTTCAAGCCGAGCGACAAGATGGCTCGGCCGGGCAACAATCTGCAGAAGCCTGCCGGCAACCTGCAGGCGGCTGGCGACAAGATGGCGCTTCCTGCGAAGATCGACAGGCCCGTGGGCAAACCGAAGCCTGCAGCCAAGCTGGACAATCGCCCGTCTCAGGTATCGCCACTCGGCGAGGTCACCCGGAGCCGCGATGCGATCAAGCAGTCGAACCGCGGCAACAAGGCGATGGGCGGAGGCTTCAATCCGCCGAAGATCGGTGGAGGTGGCGGAGGCGGTGGCAGCAAGAAGATCGCCATGCCCAAGCACAAGATGGGCGGCGGCGGCAGTGGCCGCGGCAAGCGCCGCTAACCGGTTTCAGCAGGACAGGAGACAACCATGATCAACAGGCACCTGTTTTCCGCCATGCTGCTCGGCGCGGCACTCATCATTGGCCCGCTGCCGGCACTCTCGCCCGCCAGCGCGGAGAGCGCTGGTCTTGCCGCCTATATCGGCGAGGAACCCACGCTGTTCGATACCGCCGATGCCGGTGTTCAAGCCTTCAAGGATACCATGGCGAAGGGTGATGCCGCAGCCGTGGCCAGGCTTCTCGGATTGGACGCTGGCAAGCTCGAGGGCAGCGAAGGCATCGCCGACAAGCTACAGCAGATCCGCGAGGCCACGGCTGAACGCGTGGAGATCGAGGACCAGGGCGAGCAACAGGTTCTCGATCTGGGCAGCCAGCTCTGGCCTTTCCCCTTCCCCTTGGTGAAGGGTGAGGATGGCAAGTGGGCGTTCGATACTGTTGCGGGCCTCGAGGAGATCCTGAACCGCCGCATCGGCGAAAACGAATTGCAGGCGATCGAGACCGCACAACTGTATGTTCAGGCCCAGCGCGAATACGCCGCCGAGGACCGTGACGGAGACGGCGTTCTGGAATTCGCGCAGAAACTCATCAGCAGCGATGGGCAGACGGATGGTCTGTTCTGGCCGATAGAGCAAGGTGACGGAGAAAGCCCCGTCGGCGCGTCAATCGACCTCGGAGCGCTGGAAAGCGCCCGGGATGGCAATGGCTATTTCGGATACAAGTTCCGGATCCTGACCAGCCAAGGCGACAATGTGGCGGGTGGCGCTTACGACTATGTCACCAACGCCAACATGATCGGCGGCTTCGCGCTGATCGCTTGGCCTGCCCGATACGCCGAAACGGGCGTCAGCACCTTCGTTATCAACAATGCCGGAATTCTTTACGAGGCGGATTTTGGCCCCGAAACGGAGAAGACGGTCGAAGGAATCAAGTCCTTCAATCCCGACGATAGCTGGAGCCTCGTCGAAGACTGACCCGGGGAGCAGGAACCTGAGGTTCCAGACTGACCTTTCAGACTGATACCGTCGGCCAATCTCCCAGATTGGCCGCAGGTGTTTTGTTGACCTGGCAGGACACCTACCGCCAGCGACCAGGGAACCAGTGGATTCCGGGTCTGTTTGCATTGAGCAACATACCAAAATTCGGCGTGGAACCGCGTCGGCCCAGCCGGGCGCTACCGGCATAAGTGCGGCTGGCCGCCTGATCTGCAAACTTCCCGTCCAATCTTGGTCTGACGCCATGGGGGGGGTGGCGGGGTTCTGAAATATATCACCCAATCCTGGACTTTCCGCGCGCAGGTCCGGAAGGCAGAGAATGACCGCCTTCGTCATGCCTAAGCCTG
>CAIYXE010000446.1 GCA_903930095.1 uncultured Hyphomicrobiales bacterium | reverse complement strand
GACGAGTTCAAGATGAAACGGATGACGTTGTTCCTGATCGCCTGCGTTTTCATGCTGCTTTCCGCGCCGGTAATGGCGCTGGCTGAGGGGAGCGCCGATTGGACGGGCGAGTGGGACAGCAGATGGAGAGGCGGTGGCGCAAGGCTGTACCTTGAGCAGGCCGGCGACCAGGTGACGGGGACTTATCCTCTCTACAACGGCCGGATCGTTGCCACCGTGAAAGGGAGCAAACTCGAAGGCCGCTGGATCGAAGGCGCACGCGGCGGTGAGTTCCTGTTTGTTCAGTCTGAAGATGGGAGGAGTTTCACCGGCCGGTTCGAGACTGGAGAGTGGTGGACCGGCAATCGTGCTGCGTCCCTTGAAGACGCGGTCGGGCTGTTAGACCAGTCGACACCCCAGAGCACGATGAGATCATTCCTCAACATCATGAACAGCATCGAGCCGGGTTCTGTCGACATGGTTGGGCTGGCCGCCAGGGCGCTTTGGATCGGTGAGGTCAACGGCGGGCAGATGAACATCGTCAACAAGACGGAGCTGTTCTATCGGGTGCTCGATCGTCTGACGTTCCGCATCTGGAGCCTGCCCGAAGGTCGTGATCCGGCAGAGACCCGCGCCACCGCCGAGCTTTCGCAATCGGGAACCGGCGTGAAGGTTACCGTGAACTTCGAGAAGCACGGAAAGGATTGGTTCATTGTTCCGGCCGCCTCTGCGGAACTGCAGCGGCATCTTGAAGCCCTCGAGGCTGCGAGGCCTCGCGCCAAGCCCAGCGAGAACGGTCCGGTGAGTCCGCGTGATGTGTTCCGGGACTTTATTCTGGGCTACTATTCCAATGTTCCGCAGGTGCGTGCCGCAGCATTGAAGGCTCTTGACCTGAGCGGGATCAGCGCTGTGTCAAAGAGCAGCGAGGTCTATGTTCTGGCGGGTTATCTGAAGAGGGTGCTGGACCGGGTCGGATATATCATCTGGCAGGAGATACCGGATGATCCGAATTATCCGGAAGCCTTCGTACATTTCGAGCACGCTTCCGGACGGGTGGAGATTTCGCGAACCGATATGGAGGGTGGCGCAATCTGGCGCTTTTCGCCCGATACCGTTTCGAAGATCAGAGATCTCTATTCAGCCGTGCAGGACATGCCTGTCGACAGCTTCATCAGCGGCATCATCGAGAGGGAAGCCTACTTCAAGATCAGGAATGTAATTGAGGACCGCGCGCCCAACCTGCTGCGGCCATATGGGATCCTTGAAGCCTGGCAGTGGCTGGGTCTCGTCGTCTCCATCCTGTTGGCCTGGGTGGCGGGCCGCGTCTTGTCCAACGTCAGGTTCCGGAAGGCCCCGAATGACCAGACGGCGGGCTGGCTGAGGCTGTTCGTACGCGGCAAGGCGTTGCCCCTGCTGCTGGCCGGCGCTGCGCTGATCTTCGTGCAGCGGGTCTTCGGACTTCCCGACATCATCGGCTCTTTCACCACGACGGCGGGTTGGGTGCTGACAATTATCGCTGGCACCCTCACTCTCTTTCACTTGATCAATGTGATCGCTGACAGGTACCGTTCAGCTCCAGACCTGAGTGGGCAGGCGCGGACCTTGATAAGCCTCTTTGCTGGCTTGTTGAGGATCGCCGTCACCATCGGTGCCTTTCTTCTCCTCGCAGACATCATGGATCTGCCCTATCAGGGCGTTCTCGCGGGTCTGGGCATTGGTGGCCTGGCCGTTGCGCTGGCAGCACAGTCGACCCTGCAGAACTTCATCGCCGGCATAACGCTCTACGTTGACCGTCCGATTTCGGTGGGTGATTTCTGCCGGTTCGGCGATAAGCTCGGTACGGTGGAGTATATCGGTTTTCGCTCGACGCGCATTCGAACGCCCGACAGAACCATGATCATCATTCCGAATTCCGAGTTCTCCAACATGACGCTTGAGAACTACGCGCACAGGGACCGCATATGGCTGAAGACCGTTCTT
>CAIYXE010000445.1 GCA_903930095.1 uncultured Hyphomicrobiales bacterium | reverse complement strand
CCCGCGGTGCACAGCAAGCCTGCAAGCGAATGGGCAAAGCCCCTGTCATCATCGACGATCATGATTGTTCTTGACGAATTCATAGCGTGCCTCCTTCCCTTGCCAATGGAACCGTGAACCTGAAAATGGCTCCCGCCGTGCCGCTGTTCTCCCAGGAGAGCGAGCCGCCGAGACTGGTGGCGATGCGCTGGCAGATCGAGAGACCGAGCCCCATGCCGCCGCGCGCCGACTTGACGAAGGGCGCAAAAATCGTGCCTGCAGCCTCCGCCGGGACACCGGCCCCGAAATCGGCAACGGTCACTTCGGCGCTGTCCTCACGCAGTGTGACCTTGACCTCCGCCCCGGCGCGGCCCGCGGCCGTGGAGGCGCTGAGCGCATTCTTGAGCAGGTTGACGACGACCTGGCCGATCATCGGCAGCGAGCCCGCCACCAGCACCCTGTCTGCCTCCGATGTGACGCTGACGGGCGGTGGCGGCTCAACACCGAGCCCGACGAGCCGGACGGAATGGGCGATCACCTCATGGATGTCGCACACGCCGCCGTCTTCTGCCTGCTGCGGGCCCATGCGGCGGACATTGCGGACAACCTCGGTGGCGCGATCGGCCTCCTCGCTGAGCCGCTCGGCGATGGCGATGTGCTCCGCTGGGGCCTCACGCAGCCCGAGCGAGACCTTCAGCGCATAGGCATAGTTGCGGATCGCGGCCAGTGGCTGGCTGATCTCATGCACGATCCCGCCCGACATCGTGGCATAGGCGAGGACGCGGCTCGCTTCGGCCAAACGTTCATCATACTCCCGGCGGCGCTGATTTGCCTCCTCCTCGGTCGTGACATCGGTGATGGAAATGATGTGCGAGGCGTGTTCGGTGCTTCCGGTGGCGTTGACGCTGACGAGGTAATGGCGGGCGCCTGCGCCGGCATCGATCCGCACCCATTTCTGGGCGCGAATGGTGACGCCCCGCGGCATGCCGCGGAGCAGCGACACGATTGCCGCGTGGAGATTGTTCGTCTCCTCCACATCAGCCGACGGGCGGGCGCCTTGGCTGGCAGCCTCACCGAGCAGGAGCCGGGCGCCGGGATTCGCATAGAGCACAACACCATCCGGGCTGAAGCCAACGATTGCAGTATCAACCGACCTCAGGATGGCATCCTGCGCGGCGTTCTGGACGGCGAGTTCCCGCCCAGCCTGGCGCAGCCGCTGCATGGTGCGGAAGAAAATGTTGCTCAACACCAGCAGGGCGGCCATGAGGACTTCCAGCGCTGCGACATAGGCCAGCATGCGCCCGTTCTGTTCCGAGCGGCTTTCAAGATAGATCTGGCGGTCGAGCGTCGCCATGGCGAGCATGAGATTCCGGATCATGAGGGCATCGGCCCTGAGATGCCGGACCAGGCCGCCGCGCTGGTTGAGGTTGTCGAGACCCTGCAACAGCCGGTCGGTCTCGTGGGCTGACTTGAAGAGGGCCTGTAGCTTTTCCGTGCCGATTCCTTCGCGCACATGCGCCAGCAGGGGCGCATCGCGCAGGATCAGCACGCGGCTCATGTAGATGTCGCCACGCATTCTCATATCCACCAGGCTTTCGCCCCGCTCCGCGGCCAGCATGAAGCGCTGGTATTCGAAGCCCAGCTCAAAAACCGACCAGCGCGCATCGTCCTTGCCCGACTTCAGTTGCTGGAATTCGGCGTATGCCATGATCGCGATAACGGTTGCGGCGCCAACGGACACGATGCCAACGGCAAAGGCTGCACTCCAGTTGCCGAAGATGGCAAACATCAAACGTTTGAAGAAAGACATTGCGGCGCCCCCTGCCCCTACTTCACGATGATCCGCGACACCTGCCAGACCGACTGCGCGTAGCGCTTCTCGAGTTCCGGCAAGGGCTGGTCCGAAAAGGGGAAGATCACGAACAGCGGACCCTTCTCACGCACCGGCATGTATTGGCCGTCTCGCTTGTAGGCGAGGATGACATCGATTGTCTGGGTATCGGCAATGTCGATCTCGGCGCTGTAGTCGTTGAGAGCCAGGACTTTCAACACGCGACCGTTTGCGCCGACATAACCCGAGAGATCACGCAGAAGGACGCCTTCAAAGGTTGCAGCACCATCCTGCCAGGGGTTTTCCGTCGTGACGGTCCGGCGCGGCAGCTGCTCCAGCAGGGCCATGTCGAACTGCACTTCGAGACCTTCGTTGCAATGACTGATCTGGCCTTCGACGCTGAGGATGACGGGGCCTTTCGGCGGGGGAAGGTGACAGGCCGAAGATTCAACGGCAAACAAGACCTGAAGGCACAGCACGGCGGCAAGCGGCAATCTCATTCATTCGCTCCCCAGAATGCACTCGATTGTGCGCTATCCTTTCAAGCAACGGACGGCACGCAATCGTTCTGGGTTGCAAGATGATTGAAAACGTTTGGATTCGGCAATCAGCATTCTTACGTAGCCCACCGCTACTTTTGGCCAGAGTTCATGCCGTTTTGATAGCTGCCGGACGGTTTAACGAAAATCGCAAGGGTTGCGGACGGTATGGCCCACCCCAGATGTTTGCTACCCGGGATTGATGGTGCAATCTTCGCCCCAGAGCATGATCCGCAAAGGTGGGCACCACTTTCGCGGCAAGAACATGCTCACGCTTTTGATCTTGCGCGCGGGGGGCGGCCAAAGCGCTGAACGGCGAAGGCCGGTGCCTGATCGGCGATGCCGGCGGGATCCTTGCCGTCAGAGGGGTGTGAGGCCCGGGCGAAGCGCTGCCAGTTGCGCACATAGCCTGCCGCGGAGCGGGTGAGGCCGGCGATGGTATCCTCGTTGAGCTCACCCATGACCTTGCCGGGCTGGCCCATGACGAGGGAATTATCAGGGATGACCTTGCCCTCGGTGATGAGCGCATTGGCGCCGATCAGGCAGTTGCTGCCGATTTTCGCGCGGTTGAGGATCACCGCGCCCATGCCGATCAGCGTGTTGTCGCCCACCTCGCAGCCATGCAGGATGGCCTTGTGGCCGATGGTGCAGTTCTGCCCGACGCGCAATTGCAGGCCGGGGTCGGTGTGCAGCACCGCGCCATCCTGCACGTTGGAATTCTCGCCGATGGTGATCCATTCATTGTCGCCGCGGATCACCGCGCCGAACCAGATGCTTGCCATGGCTGCAAGCCTGACCTTGCCGATCACCGCCGCATCGGGCGCGATCCAGAAGGACCCTTCCCCGGGCAGTTCCGGCGCGATGCCGTCCAGCGCGTAGATCGCCATGGCAGGGCTCCGTCAGTCCTCGAGGTCGAAATCGAGGATCGCCATGGAGAAATTGTAGGAGAGTTCGCCGTCCTCCTCGTCGCGGAAGATCACGCCGACGAATTCCTCGCCGATGTAGACTTCCGCCGAGTCCGATTTCTGCGGCCGCTTTCTGACGCTGATCGAGGCCAGCTCGAACTTGGCGCGCAGGAATTTCGTGAGCTTGGCGATCTCTTCGGGTTTCAAGGCCGGACCTCTCCGCTGGATGGTGGGGCCCGTCTAGCCCTTATCGCCAGGTGCTGCAACCGGCTCCACATTGTGGTCCATGGCGCGGGCGGGCTCGGTGCAACCGGCATAACCCACCACCTTGGCAGGAACGCCCGCAACCGTCGTGTTGGGCGGCACATCATGCAGCACGACCGAGCAGGCGGCAACGCGCGAGCAATGCCCGATCTCGATATTGCCGAGGATCTTGGCCCCTGCCCCCACCAGCACGCCGCGGCGGATCTTGGGGTGGCGGTCGCCCGCCTCCTTGCCGGTGCCGCCGAGTGTCACACCCTGCATGATCGAGACATTGTCCTCGATCACCGAGGTTTCGCCGATCACGATATCATGGCCGTGGTCGACCATGATGCCCTTGCCGATCCGCGCCGCCGGGTGGATGTCGATCGCCGAAAGTGCTGAGAGGCGGCTCTGCAGGTAATAGGCGAAGTCCTTACGGCCCATGAGCCACAAACGGTGCGCCATGCGGTGCGTCTGGATTGCCTGGTAGCCCTTGAAATACAGCAGCGGGTCTATGTAGCGGTGGCAGGCGGGGTCACGGTCGAAAGTGGCGATGATGTCGGCGCGTGCCGCATGCCCGATCTCGGGCTCGGCCTCGATCGCGTCAGAGAAGGCGTGGACGATGAGGTCGGCGCCGATGTCGGCGTTGCCGAGGCGCTGGGCCAGGCGGTGGGTGAGCGCCTCCTCGAAGCTGTCATGGTTGAGGATCAGCGAGAAGATGAAGCCGCCGAGTGCTGGCTCATGCCGGGCAATCGCCTCGGCCTCCTCGCGGATGCGGCTCCAGACGGGATCGACTTTCTCGACGGACTGTCTCCTGACAAGCATTCTTCACTCCCGGATTCCGGCAGTCACTATACTGCAACCTTCTTTGTATGGATATCCCATGCCAGCATTGTGAAGGTCTAGTCGGTAGTCTACAGAGTTGACCCATGATCAAGATGCAATCACCTTCCGCCTTCCTCGACGCCTTCGTCGAAGGCGCGACCGGCTGGCTGGTGCTGAACCGGCCTGAACGCCGAAACGCCCTGAACGCCGAGATGTGGGCCGCAATTCCGCCCCTTGTCGCCGCCCTCAATGCCCATCCGGAAGTGCGCACGATCATCATCCGCGGCAAGGGCTCGGAAGCCTTCGCGGCGGGGGCCGACATCTCCGAATTCGCCACGGCGCGCAGTGATTCGGCTGCCGCAGCCCGCTATGAAAGGTTGAACGGTCATGCATTTGCTTCAATCCGGGGTAGCGCCAGGCCGGTGATCGCCATGGTGCAGGGGTTCTGCATCGGGGGCGGCCTCGCCCTGGCGCTGGCCGCTGACCTGCGGATTGCCGATGGCTCCGCCCAGTTCTCCCTGCCGCCCGCGCGGCTGGGGCTGGCCTACCCGCTGGACGGGCTGAGCGACCTCGTCGCCGCCGTCGGGCCCGCAACCGCCAAGGAATTGATCTTCACCGCCCGCCGGGTGATGGCGGATGAGGCGCTGACCATCGGCCTCATCGACCGGCTCGCAGCCGATATCGAAGCCGAAACCGCAGCACTTGCCGCCGACGTCGCCCATGGCGCGCCCCTTACCATCACCCATGCCAAGAAGGCGATCGACTTCCTGGTCCGGCGGCCCGGGCATGATGATGACGCCGAGGTGGCCTGGCTTGCCGCCCGCTGCTTCGACAGCGAGGACTATGCCGAGGGGCGCACGGCCTTCATGGAAAAGCGCAAGCCCGTCTTCCGCGGCGCGTGAGCCTCAGGCGAGGACCGCCAGGACGGCGTCCTGGTAGCCGCGGTCGCCCACGGCGTTCATGTGGTTGCGGCCGGGCAGCGTAAGGCCGCGCGCGCCGGGGATGGTGTTCACCAGCGTCTCGACATCGCCCGCGACATCATCATTCTCGCCCGCGACGACGAGGACCGGGACGCGGATCCTCGCCAGTTCCTCCGCCGCGATCTTCTCCCGCGAGGAGCGGATACAGGCGGAAAGCGCGGCAAGGTCGCTCTTCGTCTGCTCGGCGAAGATGCGGAAGGAGCGGGCGGCGGGATCGCTCACTTCGTCCCTCGAGGGCGCTTCCAGGGCCTCAGCGATGGCCTCCGCCCCGCCCACGCCGGTGATCATGCGTTGGGCAAGACCTGCGAAGACGGCGCGGCGCACCCGCTGCGGGTGGTTGATGGCGAGAAAGGCCGCAACGCGCGCGCCCATGGAATAGCCCATGACGTCAGCCACCGGGATGGCGAGGTGATCGAGCAGGCGGCGGGCGTCCTCGGCCATTTCGGCGGCGGGGTAGAGGGCGGAATCATAGAGCTTCTCGCTCTGGCCGTGGCCGCGATGGTCGAAGGTGACGACCAGGCGGCCCCCGTCCGTGAGCGTCTTCACCCAGCCCGTGTCCCACCAGTTGACGCGGCCCGTGGAGGCGAAACCGTGAATGAGGAGGATGGGCGGCCCCTCGCCCGCCGTCTCATAGGCGATGGTGACGCCGCCGGAATTGAATGTAGGCATGGCCCCGGAACATATGCTAATCCGCTGCCGAGACAAGCATTCCGAGGACGACATGGCAACGGGCGCGACACCCCATTTCCAGAACGAGATGGGCCTTCCGGCGATCGAGGTGGGGGCGAAGGAGTTCATGTGCATCGGCGCGCTGCCGCCCTTCGACCATCCGCACATCTTCATCGACATGGGCTCGGAAACCGAGACGGTGTGCCCCTACTGCTCGACGCTCTACAAGTTCAACCCGCGCCTTGGGCCGGGCGAATCGATCCCCGCCAAGGCGGCCTGGACCGAGAAGGCTGCCTGACCGGCTGACCATCGCAGAGGCCCGCCGCGTGGCACTGGCCGCGCAGGGCTTCACCCGTGGCGACCGGACGGGAAAGGTGACATGGGCCCGGATGGCCCCGATGATCCGCAAGCTCAACCTGCTGCAGATCGACAGCGTCAACGTCCTCGTCCGCTCGCACTACCTGCCGCTCTATTCGCGGCTGGGTGCTTACCCTCACGCGACCCTCGACGAGCGGAGCTTCAATACCCGCAAGCGCGCGCTGTTTGAATGCTGGGCGCATGAGGCAAGCCTGCTGCCGCTGGAGCTTCACCCGCTGATGCGCTGGCGCATGGCCAGGGCGCGGGCTGGCGATGGCACCTATGTTCAGATGAACCGCTTCGGCCGCGAGGAGCGGCGCTACCTCCGCGAGGTCCTCGATTTCGTGACGCACAACGGCCCCTCCGTGGCGGCGCAGGTGCCCGGAGGCGGCAAGGCGGAGGGCGGCTGGTGGGGCTGGTCAAGAGGCAAGCTGGCGCTGGAGACGCTGTTCGACCAGGGGCTTCTCACCACCGCGGCGCGCTCCGGTTTCGAGCGGCTGTATGACATTCCGGAGCGGGTGATTCCGCAGGATATCCTCGCGCTTCCGGCACCGTCCGAGGCCGATGCGATCCGCAAGCTGATGGACCTCTCGGGCGCAGCACTGGGCGTGGCCACCGGGACCGATCTGCGGGACTATTTCCGACTGCCCGTGGCAGCGGCCAGAACCGCGCTCGCCGAACTCGTCGAGGACGGCAGGCTGACCCCTGTCAGTGTTGAAGGCTGGCAGCAGCAGGCCTATCTGCACGCCGATGCCATACGGGCGCGCAAGGCGGGCGGGACGGCCCTTCTCTCGCCCTTCGACCCCGTGGTGTGGGAGCGGTCGCGGGCCGAACGGCTCTTCAGCTTTCACTACAGGATCGAGATCTATACCCCTGCTGAGAAACGGAAATTCGGATACTACGTGCTGCCGTTCCTGCACCGGGACAGGATCGTGGGCCGGGTCTGCCTGAAGGCCGACCGCAAGGCCGGTGTGCTGCGCGCCAACGCCTCCCACCACGAAGCCCACGCCGAACCCGCGGAGACCGCCGCGGCGCTTGCTCAAGAGCTGCGGCTTATGGCGCGCTGGCTCGCTCTTCCCGGGGTCGAGGCCGGGTCACAGGGCAATCTGGCAGGCGCGCTAAAGGCGGCGCTGTGATCAGACCTTCATCTCCGAAATGCCGGAAATGCTGGCAAGAACATTGATCGATCTGGTCGTTTTTTTCATGATGTTGCTCTCCGTTCAGGATTGACCCCCCCCGAGCCTACGGCTCGAGGAGAGCAACGCCAACCTCACTGGGAATGTCTACATCGACCGGGACATCCCCCGTCCTTGTGACAGTGGATCCGCCAAAGCAATCTGTCAGCTGTGGAACTCCACCACACCGGAATCGATATCATAGGTTGCATAAATTACCTTCAGCTTGCCCACAGATACAAGGTCCTTGACGACCTCACTCGCCGTGAGGATCGTTTCAGCATTACGGCGGGCATTTTCTAGAACGGTATTGGCGACAAAGTCGCCGTCCTTGCCCATCATCACTTCTGCCGCGGGAGTGATCGCGTCTACCAGCTTACCGATGAAACCACCCGGCTGCTCACCCTTTTGAACCGCGTTGCATGCGGCCGTGACGGCGCCACAGTGCTGATGGCCCATCACCACGACGAGTGATGAACCCAGATGCTCT
>CAIYXE010000444.1 GCA_903930095.1 uncultured Hyphomicrobiales bacterium | reverse complement strand
CGCCCGAAAGCTCCGGCTGGATGGTCGCCACCTCGCCCTTCATCACCTGCCCTGCCGAGCCGTCGATGGTGATGACGTCGCCCTTCTTCAGGTTGACGCCCATGACGCTCATGGTGCCTGCCGCATAGTCGATGCGCAGCGACCCGGCGCCCGACACGCAAGGCTTGCCCATGCCGCGCGCCACCACGGCGGCGTGGGACGTCATGCCGCCGCGCGTCGTCAGGATGCCTTCGGCGGCATGCATGCCGTGGATGTCTTCCGGGCTCGTCTCGATGCGCACCAGGATGACGCGGCGGTTCAGCGCCTTGAGGCGTTCGGCCTCGTCGGCGTCGAACACGATCTCGCCAGAGGCCGCACCGGGCGAGGCGGGAAGGCCGGTGGCGATCACCTCACGCTTGGCCTTGGGATCGAGTGTGGGATGCAGCAACTGGTCAAGCGAGGCGGGATTGATGCGCAGCACAGCCTCGGCCCTGCCGATCAGTCCCTCCTCCGCCATGTCGACCGCGATCCTGAGCGCTGCCTTCGCGGTGCGCTTGCCGGTGCGCGTCTGCAGCATCCAGAGTTTGCCCTCCTGGATGGTGAACTCCATGTCCTGCATGTCACGGTAATGCCGCTCCAGCAGATCGAAATGCTGCTGGAGCTCGGCGAAGGTACCCGGCATCAGCGCCTCGAGCGAGGGTGCCTCCGAGCCGGCCTCGATCCGCGCCCGCTCGGTGATGTTCTGGGGCGTGCGGATACCGGCCACGACATCCTCGCCCTGGGCATTGACGAGGAATTCGCCATAGAGCTCCTTCGCACCCGTCGCGGGGTTGCGGGTGAAGGCCACGCCGGTGGCCGAACTGTCACCCATGTTGCCGAACACCATGGCCTGCACGTTGACGGCGGTGCCCCAATCCTCGGGAATGTCGTTCAGCCTGCGATAGGTGATGGCGCGGGCCCCGTTCCAGGAGTTGAAGACGGCGCCGATCGCCCCCCAGAGCTGCGCCTTCACATCCTGCGGGAAGGGCTTTCCCGTCTCTTCCTGCACCAATGCCTTGTAGCGCGTGATGAGGCCGTGCCATTCCTCCGCCGTAACCTCGGTATCGAGCGAATAGCCGCGCTGCTCCTTGAAGCCGCCCAAGATGTCCTCGAACTCGGCATGGTCGACGCCGAGCACGACATCGGAATACATGCTGATGAAGCGGCGATAGCTGTCATAGGCAAAGCGCCGGCCGGCCGACCTGGCGGCAAGGCCTTCGACCGTCTCGTCATTGAGGCCGAGGTTCAGGACCGTATCCATCATGCCGGGCATGGAGGCGCGGGCACCCGAGCGCACGGACACGAGCAGCGGGTTTTCCGAAGCGCCGAACTTCGCTCCGGCGATCTTCTCAACCGATGCCAAGGCATCCGACACCTGCGCCTCGAGGCTTGGCGGATAAGACCCGCGCGCGGCATTGTAAGCGGTGCAGACCTCGGCCGTGATGGTAAAGCCCGGCGGAACGGGAAGGCCGAGATTGGCCATCTCCGCAAGGTTGGCGCCCTTGCCGCCCAGCAGCGCCTTCATGCCGGCGCGGCCCTCGGCAGACCCGCCGCCAAAGCTGTAGACATGTTTCGGAGATTCAGCCGCCATGACGCACTCTTCCCGTTGATCGTGGTCTTGCTACAGGTAGCGGGCGGCGGCCCAGGAGAAAACTAACCACAGATGACGGGTGTGTGCAATGCAATATCGCAGTTGCGTGCTCAGGCGGTGGCCATGGCCACCGGCTTGCGCGGCGTTCGGATGTAGAGGATCCACAACGCAATCGAGAGGTTCAGCACGTTCCACGCCACACCGTTGAGGAAGGCAAGGGTGTAGGACCCCGTCCAGTCATAGATCTCGCCCGAAAGCCAGCCGCCCAAGGCCATGCCGAGAACGGTGGCGGTCAAGACCGTGCTGATGCGGCTTCCTGCCTCGCGCGCGGGGAAGTGGTCGCGGATGATGAGCGCATAGCTCGGCACGATGCCGCCCTGGCTCAGGCCGAAGACGGCGGAGACGATATAGAGCGAGGTGAGCCCGTCGAAGGGAATGTAGAACAGGAGCGCCAGCATCTGCAGGAAAGACCCCGCAATCAACGTCGCGAGCCCCCCGATCTTGTCGGCGATGAGGCCCGAGGCGAGCCTGCTCACCACGCCGAAGCCCAGCATGATGGAGAGCATCTCCGCCCCGCGCGCCGGGCCATAGCCGAGGTCGGCGCAATAGGCGACGATATGGACTTGCGGCATGGACATGGCGACACAGCAGGAGAGCCCCGCCAGAACGAGGGCGGGAAACAGCAGCGGGTGCTTGGGCAACAGGCCGCCCTTCTGGCCCGTGGCGCGGCTCGCCGGGCTTGCCGTGTCATCGAAATGCGGGCGCCGCCTGAGGAACTGGGCGAGCGGCAGCATGACCACCACGCAGATGATGCCGATCGCCATATAGGTGGTGCGCCAGCCATAGCTCTGGATCGCGGCCTGCATGGCGGGCGGCCAGAGCGTTCCGGCGATGTAATTGCCGCTCGCCACGATGGCCACCGCGATGCCGCGGCGCTTGAGGAACCATTGCGAGGTGTCCGCCACCAGGGGCCCGAAGGTGGCGGCACTGCCGAAGCAGCCGATCAGCACCGCCTGCACCACCACGAACTGCCAGTAGCTCTGCGACATGGCGGCAAGGAAAAATCCGGCGCAGAGCGACACCGCGGCAATCGACACCGGCACGATGATGCCGAAACGATCCGCCACGCGGCCCATTATGAAGCCGCCCGCCGCGAAGCCGATGAAGGTAGCGGTGTAGGGCAGCGAGGCGCCAGCGCGATCAACGCCGAACTCGGCCTGGATCGTCGGCAGCACCACGACCGAGAGCCACAGCCCGATGCCGCCCACCACGGCCAGCACCAGCGAGATCACGAGGCGGATCCAGGCATAGCGGCTGTCGGGCGTGTGGGCGGCGGCGGCGTTCATCAACACTCCCTAGCCGCTGGCCGGGCCGTGGTCAAAGCAGGCTGGCGGAGGGGTGCGGTGCGGCTGGCGCATGGGAAAGCGGTTTCCCTCCCCCTTGTGGGGAGGGATTAAGGGTGGGGGTGCCGCGAGTCCGCTGCTTGGTGCTGAGCCTGTCGAACGACCCCCACCCCTACCCCTCCCCACAAGGGGGAGGGGGATCCGGGTGGGACGCGTCCGTACTTGGGTCCCCTCCCCCTCTTACGGGACCTCAGCCCTCGATCTTCGAGAAATCCGCCACTTCCGCCGTGGCGGCGCGGATGCGGTTCAGCAGGCGCAGGCGGTTTTCGCGGAAGGTTGCGTCCTTGTCGTTCACCGTCACGTGTTCGAAGAAGGCATCGACGGGAGCGCGGAGCTTGGCAATCGCTGCCATGGCGCCCTCGAAATCCTCCTGCTCCACCGCGCGGCGCGCCTGGCCCACGGCCTGGGTGATGGCGGAATGCAGCGCCTTCTCCTCACCCTTGATGAGCTGGGAGATGTGCACGTCGCCGTCATGGGTGACGCCGTCCTTCTTCTCCTCGATGCGGAGGATGTTGGCGGCGCGCTTGACACCAGCGAGCAGGTTCTTCCCGTCATCCGTCTCGAGAAACGTCGAGAGCGCCTCGACGCGCTTCACGATCATCACCAGATCGTCCTGGTTGCCGAGCGCGAAGACGGCATCGATCAGGTCGTGGCGGGCACCCTGCTCCTTGAGATGCACCTTCAGGCGGTCAGCGAAGAAGGCGAGCAGGTCCTCCCCGCAGAAGGCGAGCGGCAGGCGCAAGCCCTTGTCGAGTATGATGCGGATAACACCCAGCGCCGCACGGCGCAGCGCGTAAGGATCCTTGGAGCCGGTGGGCTTCTCGTCGATCGACCAGAACCCGGTGAGCGTATCGAGCTTGTCAGCCAAGGCCACGGCCTGGCCCACGCGCGAGACGGGAATGGAATCGCTCGGCCCCACTGGCTTATAGTGATCGCGGATGGCGTCGGCCACGTCCGGATCGACACCCTGGTCAAGCGCGTAGTAACGGCCCATGAGGCCCTGGAGCTCCGGGAACTCGCCCACCATGCCGGTGACGAGATCGGCCTTTGACAGGCGCGCGGCCAGCATCGCCTTCTCTGCATCGGCGCCGATGGTCCTGGCGATCTCGGCAGCAAGTCTTTCGATGCG
>CAIYXE010000443.1 GCA_903930095.1 uncultured Hyphomicrobiales bacterium | reverse complement strand
TGGGTCTGGACGGCCTGCACCACCTCGCCCTCACCCAGGATCTGGTGGTTCACCTTGATGCCGGTGATTTCCTCAAAGGCCTTGGTCAGGACCTTCGATTCATAGTCGTGGGTCGGAATGCCTTCCGAGAGCACGTTGACTTCCATGCCCTTGAGCGGTTCCGCCGCCTTGATGAACCACTCCATCTCCTTGAGCTGGTCTTCCTTGGAGAGCGTGGAGGGCTGGAATTCGCTATCAATCCACTTCTTTGCTGCTTCGACGTCCGCGAAGCTGGGGCTCGTCATTGCCAGCAGCGCCAAGGCTGCAGCTGATGAGGCGAGATATTTCATTCGCATGTTTGGTCCTCCCTAACAGTGTGGCGCCTGTTGCATGGCACCTGCGACAAACTATCATACGAAAACAAACGAACGTCAATCGGCGAAATAACGAAGAATTTGTGCGGTGCAATATTGCGTAAAACGAAAAAAAGTGAAATCATCATGTACGTATTCACCATGCATCATCAACCTTGCAGCGTAAGTAGCTGAATCCACGGAGAAACCATGGAGGGCATCAGCCCCAGGCAGCAAATGATCATGACACTCGCGCGCCAGTCGGGCAGCGTGATGGTTGATGATCTTGCCTTGCGTTTCGATGTGACGCCCCAGACTATCCGCAAGGATCTCAACGAGTTATGCGACGCGCACCTCCTTGCACGCACGCACGGTGGTGCGATGCTCTCCTCCGGGGTCGAAAACCTTGATTATGAAGCACGGCGGCTGATGGCAACCACCGAGAAGGTTGTGATCGGGCGGCACGCTGCGAAGCTGATCCCGAACAACTGCTCGCTGTTCATGAACATCGGTACCACCACGGAAGAGGTCGCACGTTCGCTGGTGCATCACGAAGGTTTGCTCGTCATCACAAACAACATTCATGTCGCCACGATCCTGATGCCGCGACCCAAGATCGAGGTGATCGTCGCCGGGGGCATGTTGCGGAAGACGGATGGCGGAATCGTCGGTGAGGCCGCTGTTGATTTCATCAGCCAGTTCAAGGTCGACCACGCGGTGATCGGCGCGTCGGCGGTCGATGAAGACGGTGCCATGCTTGATTTCGATTACCGTGAAGTGCGGGTGGCCAAGGCGATCATGAGGAACGCCCGCAGCGTGATGCTGGTGGCCGATGCCATGAAGTTCACCCGAACGGCGCCCGTCAGGATCGGACATCTCACCGATGTCGACGTCTTTGTCACTGACCGTACGCCACCGGGGCCCATCGTTGACTACTGCAGGGAAAATGGCGTGAGACTCGAGATTGCCGAGGGAATGGCTGGAAACGATAATGCGATGGATGCCGCGGAATGATTTATGACCTTTTCATCATCGGCGGCGGCGTGAATGGCTGCGGTATCGCACGCGATGCAGCAGGGCGCGGCCTGAAGGTGTTTCTTGCGGAGCAGGGAGATCTTGCGTCTGGTACGTCCAGTGCCTCGACCAAGCTGATCCACGGCGGCCTGCGTTATCTCGAGCACTATGAATTCCGCCTCGTCCGCGAGGCGCTGATCGAGCGCGAGGTGCTTCTGAGTGCCGCCCCTCACATCATCTGGCCACTGCGCTTTGTGCTCCCGCACCACAAGGGCCTTCGGGCGTGGCCCATCCTGCGCCTGGGCCTTTTTCTTTACGATCATCTCGGTGGCCGCAAGGTTCTTCCCGGTACGCGAAGCGTTGATCTTCGCACTGACGTGACTGGTCAGCCGTTGAAGGAGTCATTCAGCCGCGGCTACGAGTATTCCGACTGCTGGGTGGAGGACGCCCGGCTCGTGGTGCTGAACGCGCGGGATGCGGAAGCACGGGGCGCCGTGATCCGGACGCGGACGAAATGCACATCCGCCCGCCGTGTGAATGGGGTGTGGGAACTGACGATCAGCGGCCAAGACGGAACGGAGGATAAAATCCGTGCATCGGCGCTCATAAACGCCGCCGGGCCCTGGGTGAGCCAGGTCCTCGGCGCCGTCGTCGGCCGCAATGATCCTGACAAGATTCGCATGGTGAAGGGCAGCCATCTGGTTGTGGATAAGCTTTACGACCACGACCGCTGCTACATTTTCCAGAATGCCGATGGACGCATCTGCTTTGCAATTCCCTATGAGCAGGACTTCACGCTGATCGGCACCACCGATGAGGACCACAAGGGTGACCCGGGTAAGCCTCAGATTTCGGAGGCCGAAACGGACTACATGCTCCGCTCGGTGAGTGAGTACTTCAAGAAGCCCGTAACGCGCAGCAATTTGCGCTGGGCCTACTCTGGAATACGTCCGCTCTATGACGACGGGGCCTCGAAGGCCCAGGAGGCGACACGTGATTACGTCCTGAAGCTCGATCATCCCGATGGCGGAGCACCGCTGCTGTCGGTGTTCGGCGGCAAGATCACGACATTCCGGAAGCTTGCGGAATCCGCCATGGACAAGATCGAACCATTCTTCCCCAAGATGGGTAAGCCATGGACAAAGTCCGCCGCCCTTCCGGGGGGCGATTTTCCATTCGCCGACGTCGAGAGCCGAATTGCGGATCTCGGCCAGAAGTTTCCCTTTCTGGAGCCGGGCAACCTGCGCCGCCTGTTCCGGGCCTATGGCACGGATGCAGAGAAGATGCTCAAGGGCGCAGTCTCGCCCGCAGACCTCGGCCGGCGCTTCGGTGTCCTGAGCGAGCGTGAAGTCGAGTGGCTGAAGCGGAAGGAATGGGCACGCACTGCCGATGATATTCTGTGGCGTCGCTCGAAGCTGGGCCTGCACATGGCAAAGGAAGATCAACACGCGCTCCAAAGCTACATGACGCCTGGTGTGGAGGCGATCGAACTGAAGCATGCGGGAGAATAGGACATGCCGGGCATCATTCTTGCCATCGACCAGGGCACGACGTCGTCGCGGGCCATTGCCTTCAGCACGAAGCTGAAACCACTGGGATCGGGACAGAAGGAGTTCCGGCAGTTCTACCCGAAGTCTGGTTGGGTCGAACATGACCCGGAAGAGATCTGGGCCGGTGTCATGGCAGTCGCAAAAGCGGCAATCCGGAAGGCGAAGGCAAAGCCGCAGGATGTGAGAGCGATTGGCATCACCAACCAGCGCGAAACAGTGGTCATCTGGAACCGCCGGACAGGAAAGCCAATCCACAAGGCGATCGTCTGGCAGGACCGCCGCACCGCACCGCTCTGCGCCCAGCTCAAGGCCGCAGGGCATGAGCGGCTCTTCACCGAGCGAACTGGCCTGCTTCTTGACCCATACTTTTCGGGTACGAAGATTCGCTGGCTTCTGGACAATGTGAAGGGCGCACGCGAAAGAGCGGAAAAGGGCGAGTTGGCCTTTGGAACCATTGACAGTTTCCTCATCTGGCGGCTCACCGGTGGTAAGGTGCATGCGACCGATGCAACCAATGCGTCACGCACGCTGCTCTACAACATCCATACGGGCCAGTGGGATGATACTCTCCTTCGGATCCTTGGCATTCCCGCGAGCCTCCTTCCGGAGGTGAAGGACTGCGCTGCTGACTTCGGCATGGCGGACCCCAAGCTCTTGGGAGCGGCGATACCGATCTGCGGTGTCGCGGGTGATCAGCAGGCCGCCACGGTGGGTCAGGCCTGCTTCGAGCCTGGCATGATGAAGTCTACCTATGGCACCGGGTGCTTTGCCTTGCTGAATACGGGCAGCACGGCCGTCCGGTCACAGAACCGGCTTCTCACCACGGTCGCCTACCAACTCGACGGCAAGCGCACCTATGCGCTGGAGGGCGCAATTTTCATCGCTGGCGCTGCCGTGCAATGGCTGCGCGACGGGCTGAAGCTCGTGACCTCGGCCGATCAGACCGGAGCCCTTGCGAAGGCTGCCGATCCCAACCAGCACGTCTATCTGGTTCCCGCTTTCGTCGGGCTCGGGGCCCCTTACTGGAATTCCGACGCCCGCGGCGCGATTTTCGGCCTCACGCGCGGCACGACGAAGAGGGAACTGGCGCAGGCGGCCCTTGAAGCGGTCTGCTACCAGACTTGCGATCTTCTGCGCGCGATGCAGAAGGACATGGGCGGAACTGGAAAGACCATCCTGCGTGTCGATGGCGGCATGACGGCCTCCGACTGGACCATGCAGCGCCTTGCGGACATTCTTGACGCCCCGGTCGACAGGCCGCCGATCCTCGAAACCACCGCCCTTGGTGCGGCATATCTCGCGGGTCTCAGGGCTGGGCTACTGCCGAAGCCTTCCGAGTTCGCCAAGTCATGGAAGCGCCAGAGGCGATTTACGCCGAGAATGAAACAGGCAGAGCGCGAGATGAAGTATGCCGGCTGGCAGGATGCCGTGCGCAAGCTGCTCGCGTGAGCGTCAGCCAGATTTCAGAACCGCCCTTGCGATGAGCCGGAAGAAGAGCGGATAAGGCAGAAGGCGAACCGCCTTCAGGATCGCCACGAAGCGCCGGGGATACGCAACCTCAAAACGCCCTGCCGCAAGGCCCTCGATGGTGCGCCGGGCTGCCTCCTCCGGCTTCATGAGAAAGGGCATCTCGAAGTCATTCTGCGCCGTAAGCGGTGTTTCGACGAAGCCGGGATTGATGACGCTGACCGACACTCCCTTCGCGCGCATCTCAGGATAGAGGCTTTCCGCAAGGTTGATCAGTGCTGCCTTTGTCGGCCCATAGGCAGCAGCCTTCGGAAGGCCGATGTAGCCGGCAACAGAAGCGATCCAGGAGAGATGCCCTGAGCGGCGTGCAATCATGCCGGGTGCCAAGGCCGCCAGGCAATTCACCACGCCCATGTAATTGGTTTCCATCATGTGGGCGAAGTGGGTGGGATTGAGTTCGTCGGTGGTGACCGGACTGTAGGTTCCCGCCCCGAAAACAGCCAGATCAATTGGCCCTAGCTCCGACTCGATAAGAGCGACTGCCGACCGGCAAGCAGCGGCATCCGTCACATCGAGCTGGACCGCGAGCACTCCGGCTCCGAGTGCGTTGAGCTTCTCTGCGGAGCGTGCCGATGCGGCAACCCTGACACCTGCGGCAGAAAGCTGTAATGCCACCTCTCTGCCGATTCCGGTGGAGGCCCCCGTGATCCAGGCCGTCTTCCAGGGAAGGGACCCAGCCACGTTGCGTCAGATGCCTACGAAAGGCTGGATGATGCGGGCAGCCAGCGACTTGAAGCGCGTCGGCCGCTCGGTTGCCACCAGGCAAATGCAATCGCCATCCGTTTCCACGACCGGCTTGTGCTCGATCTCCTCATCGAGGTCGGCTACGTCGCCACGGGCAAAACGCCCCATATGATCGCGGTAAGCACCCTTCAGGACGAGCGTGATCTCTTCGCCGCCGTGGCCATGCGCAGGCATGGCACGACCAGCTGCGATGCGCAGAAGCTTCAATTGGCCCTTGGCCTGTGCCGGAAGCTTTACATCGAACATGGAGACGCCGGGCGCCTTTGTCTTCCACACGATGTCCTCAAAGCTCCGGGCTGAAATCAAGCGCGCCAGCGGAGCCGGGAACTGCGACTTCGGCGCGGGCACCGGAAGCCGGTGCAGAGTGGCCTGCTCAAGCGCCGCCAATGTGCGGGCACGGCAATCCGACGACACATCCAGGTCGTCCATCCCACCCAGAAGTTCGCCGCCGAGAGCCTCGGCAGCACGAACGGCATCCCTGCAGCCAGGGCAGATGGCGATATGCGAGGCGGCGACCACCGTGAAGGCCTCGTTCAGCGTTCCGGCCGCATAGGCCAGGATCGTGCTGTGATCGAGATGATGGTTCGGTTTCAAAGTCCGGTCTCCAATATGCGGCGCAGGTGCCCATATGCGAGCCGCATGCGCGATTTCACGGTTCCGAGAGGGATCGACAGCTTTGACGCGATCTCACTCTGCGGCATGTCTTCAACGAAGGAGAGAAGCACAATCTGGCGCTGCTCTTCGGGGATCGACTGAAGAGCCCTGGCGACCAGCCCATCCTCCTGCTTGCGGCCCAGCAGTTCTTCTCCCTCCGGCGCCTCCGACGGCTCGTCATAGTCGCCGAGCTCGGTCGTCGGCATGTGCACGTCACGCCGTATCCTGTCGATACGCAGGTTTCGGGCGATGGTGAACACCCAGGTCGTCACCGACCCCTTCGACGGCTCGTACAGGCCCGCCTTGGTCCACACCGCGATCATCGCTTCCTGAACAAGATCCTCCGCCAGTTCGGCCGAGGCGTTCTTGCGCATCATGAAGCTCTTCAAGCGCGGCGCAAAATGATCGAAAAGCTGGGCGAATGCCTGCCGGTCGTGATTCTGCGCCACCTTCCTGATCAAGGTGCGGAACTGCGCTTCAAGACGCAGTTTTTCATCGTTTTGTCGCTTGTCTGCCGATTCCATGACGGCATACATAGCATGTTTCTCCTGTTCAGTCGGGTTTACGCCTTCGTCTGTCAGACGGATCACCTGATCCACCCCTGGAAACGGGGCGTAGCTAATTCCAGTTAAGGGCAAACCTCTGTGAAACAACGTCATATTGCCGTCGTCGGATCGGGCATATCCGGATTGTCTGCCGCTTGGCTGCTCTCGCACGGCCACCGGGTTACCCTCATAGAGGCTGACGCGCGTCCGGGCGGGCACTCCAACACGGTCGACCGCGAGGTGGACGGGGTGGATGTCGCAGTCGACACAGGGTTTATCGTCTACAATCCTCCGGCCTACCCCAATCTGACCGAATTGTTCAGGCACCTGGAGGTGCCGACGGCGCAATCCAACATGAGTTTCTCTGTCTCGATGGGGAACGGCGCCTATGAATATGCAGGCTCCGGCCTCGCACAGGTGGTCGGGCAGGCGGGCAATCTTCTCAGCCTCGGTCACTGGCGGATGATCCGCGACATACCCCGCTTCTTCAAGACCACGCTGGCAAAGCTTCCTTCCCTTTCCGATGATCTGACAATTGCCCAGTTCCTGAAGGCGGAAGGCTATTCTGATTACTTCCTTGAGCGGCACCTCTTGCCCATGGCGGGGGCGATCTGGTCCGCGGCCCCTGGCGACATGCGGGACTATCCGGCCAAGGCTTTCTTGAAATTCTTCAATAATCACGGCCTCTTGAGGATCACGAACCGCCCGCTCTGGCGCACCGTGAAGGGTGGATCGCGTGAATACGTTTCGCGCCTCATCCGAAGCGGCACGTTCGAAACGAGGCTGCGGACCCCCGTTGCTGCAATCAGGCGTCACGCTGATGGCGTAACCATCCGGGCAGTGAACGGGGAAGAGCAGGGCTATGACGATGTTGTGATCGCCACACATGCGGACCAGGCGCTTTCGATGCTCGCCGATGCCTCAGGCGAGGAGCGGCAACTCCTTTCATGTTTCCGTTATTCGAGGAACCGTGCCATCCTTCACCGGGATCAGGGCCTCATGCCCAAGCGGCGCCGGTTATGGTCCAGCTGGAATTATCTCTCGGAATTGCCACCGTATTCCGCTACGACGAGTGCCGTGACTTACTGGATGAACAAGCTTCAGCCTTTGCCTGTCGAGGCTCCTCTCTTCGTGAGCCTCAATCCGCTTGAAGAGCCGCGGATGGAGAAGGTTCTCGCCGAGTTCGACTATGCGCATCCCATATTTGACCCTGCCGCCATGGCGGCGCAGAAGGAGCTCTGGAAGATCCAGGGTACGCGCCATACCTGGTTTTGCGGGGCCTATTGGGGCTCAGGATTTCATGAGGACGGCATCCAGGCGGGGCTTGCCGCCGCCGAAGGACTGGGCGGCGTGAGGCGGCCGTGGTCGGTGCAGGATGAATCAGGCCGTATCCACCTTGAGCCCTCCCCGCCCGAAACCGTCCCTGCGACGGAAGCTGCCGAGTAACATGCTGGAAACCTGCCTATACCGTGGCGAAGTCGTGCATCGGCGGCTTAACCCGGTTCGGCACCAGCTCCGCTACCGGGTGGTTAACCTCTTTGCAGATGTCGATCGGCTCGAGGAGACGGGCGCGCGGCTGCGCCTGTTCAGCTACAATGGCTTTAACCTGTTCTCCGTGATGGACCGCAACCACGGTCCCGGAGATGGTACGCCGATCCGTGAACATGCCTGGAAGCTGGTTCGTGGTGCGTCCGAAGGCGAGAACGTCAGGCGCGTCTTCATGTTTTGTTACCCCAGCGTGCTGGGCTATGTCTTCAACCCGCTGACCGTGTATTATGGCTTTGATGCCGATGATCGCTTGCGGTTGATGATTTATGAGGTGAACAACACATTTGGCGGACGGCACTCATATGTGGTTCCGGTTTCGGGGGAACTCGCCCAGAAGGCACCGAAGCAGTTTTTTGTGTCCCCATTCAATGCCGTCGAGGGTCACTATACCTTCCACTTTACCTCACCCGGGGAGAAGATGGCTCTGGGCATAGCGCTCTCGGTCTCGGGAAAACCCGTTCTGAACGCCTATGTGAGCGGGACGCGGGCCTTCCTTGACGACAAGGCGCTGCTGCGTTCCTTCCTGAACGTGCCGTTCCTCACCCTCAAGGTGATCGGCGCCATCCACTTGCAAGCATTGCGACTATGGTGGAAAGGTTTGACCCTCAAGCCCAGGCCACGAGGGCCTAACCATAGAGTTGACTTCCTGCCCGAGGTGACGACCAAGCCATGACATCCGAAACCCTGCAAGCCCGGGAAGGCCTCCTCGGTCGCGCCATCGCCGCACTGGGGCGGAAACTCCTGCCCCGTGATATCTCCGGCGGCATTACCCTCACACTGCCTTCCGGAAGGGTGCACCAGATCGGATACGCCAAACCCGGCGCCTCCTGCGATCTGCAGCTCAAGAATTTCCGGCCAATCTGGAGTGCTGTCCGCCGCGGCGCCATCGGCTTTGCCGAAAGCTACATGGCGGGTGATATCGAAAGCAGTGACATCACTGCCGTCCTGCGCTTTTACCTGCAGAACCGCGAACCTCTGAACAAGGCGGCACGGCCCGTGTTCCACAAGAGCATGGTCGACAGGCTGTTCCATCTCAGAAGGGCCAACACCAAGGCCGGCTCGCGCCGCAACATCAGTGCTCACTATGATCTTGGCAACGAATTCTACTCTGTTTGGCTTGATCAGACGATGAGCTATTCCTCTGCCTTCTTCGGGCATGAGGCCCAGAGCCTGAAGTCGGGCCAGATCGCCAAGTATCGTCTGGTGCTCGATGCGCTCGGTCTCCAGGGGCGGTCGGAGATCCTTGAGATTGGCTGCGGCTGGGGCGGTTTTGCGGAGGTGGCGGCGGAGCACGGCCACCAGGTGACAGGTCTCACCATCTCACGCGAGCAGCTCGATTATGCGCGCAGGCGCCTCGGCGATCGTGCGGAGATTCGCTTTCAGGACTACCGCGACACCGCTGAGCGTTTCGACGCTATTGCTTCAATC
>CAIYXE010000442.1 GCA_903930095.1 uncultured Hyphomicrobiales bacterium | reverse complement strand
GAAGCTCGGCGCCATGATCGAGATCCCCTCGCTGCTCTGGCAGCTCGATCATTTGCTGCCGCTCGTCGATTTCGCCTCGATCGGGTCCAATGACCTCGTGCAGTTCCTCTTTGCCTCCGACCGCGGCAACCCGAAGCTGGCGGGCCGCTATGATGCACTGAGCCCCGCGGCGCTTGGCGCCATGCGGCTGATCGTCGAGAAGGCGGAGCGCCACGGCAAGCCCGTGACGCTGTGCGGCGAACTGGGCGGCAGGCCGCTCGATGCCATGGCGCTTGTCGGCGTCGGCCTCGTCTCGATCTCGATGGTACCGTCGGCGGTGGGCCCGGTGAAGGCCATGGTGCTGTCCCTCGACCGGGCGAAGCTCTGGCGGTTCATGGAGCCCTTGCTGTCGAGCCCGCTCCACACGCTCCGGCCCGAACTCATGGAGTTCGCGCAGCGCAACGGCGTGGTTCTCTAGGGCAAGACCGGTTGACCGGTCATCCCTTGCCGCCCGACAGCATGACTGTGAGCCATTGCATGGATGGCAGCTGGCGGCACACCGTCAGTACTGCGACGAGGATGGGCACGCCGATGAAGGCCCCGGTCAGTCCCCACAGCAGGCTCCACAGGAACACCATGAACATCACGGCGAATGGCGAGATCGACAGGGTCGAGCCGGTCAGGATCGGCTCGAGATAGCTGCCGATGACGAACTGGACGACGGTGAGGCAGACCAGCACCAGCAGCGCGATCTCGAAGGACTCGAATTGCGCGAGGGCGAACAGCGTGGGCAGCAGGGTGGCGACGACCGGACCGATGAAGGGAATGTAGTTGAGCGTGAAGGCAATCGCCGCCCAGGCCGCCGGATGCTCCAGCCCGACCAAATAGGCGATGAGCCAGACGATGGCGCCCGTCACGGCACTGGCGATGGTGCGGACCAGCATGTATCTGCGGAAATGCCCTGCCGTCTCGCGCCCTGCCGCGATGATGTCGACGCCGCCGAAGCGGCCACCTGCCGCCGTGATCCGCCGCACCAGGCTTTCAACCTCCAGCAGGCCGAGCACGGCGAAGGCGAAGACGAGTGCGGCAAAGCCCGCAAGGCCGTTGAGCCGCGCCAGCGCGGTCTGCACCATGCGCACCAGCCAGGCCGTGTTGAACGTTTCTGACAGTTGACCCGCGACGGCGAATCCGTGGCCTTCGAGCCAGTCCGTGCCGGCCTGGTAAATGGCCTGGAAACGGGCGCCGTTGCCGATCAGCCAGTGGCCCACCACGCTCATGCCCCAGGCGAACAGCATGAGGAGTGCGCCAACGCAGACGAGTGTGACTGCCACGGTGATGAGGCTCGCCACCATCCGCGGCATCCGCGCCTCGAGGAAGACCTGCAGCGGCCAGACCACCATGACGATGAAGATGGCGAAGGCCGCCGGCGCGAAGACCGCCTCGCCCCAGGACAAAGCACCCAGCAGCAGGATGACCGTGCTGACCAGGAGAAGGCCAGAGCTGGCGGAAAGCCCAGTCCCCGCGCCGCCGCTGCCTGGTGGTTGTCCATTCATGGAGGGGTTCCTCGGCTGTCTCGGCATTGTGGCCGGGCGCTGGTGTGGGTCTGGCCGCCCGGCTTTGGTTTTCTAGAACATGATCTGCAGAAGGGGGACTCCTTTTTTGGTCCCGCGCGGCCGCTGGCTGGCGATCCGCGCAAGCCTCGCGTTAGCTTCCCATTCACCATTCTCAGTCATTATTTGGGAAAAGGCTCCACAAGGGAGCGCAACCCATCAGTGCCCGAGAGAGTTCATCATGCGTGACGACGTCGAGCTTAGCGGAATGGCCGAATCGCAGGCCCAGACCGAAGTGCAGGCCGAGACCGAAGTGCAGGCCGAGACCGAGGCTGAGGGCTTCGCGCGGGAGAAGCCCGATGGCGAGAGCGACCCGGCGGGCGAGGCGGGCTGGTATCTGGCACAGGAGCGCGAGGCCAGGGGCCTCAACCTCGATGAGGCGGGAGAGGCCTCGGGCATCCACCCCTACCACCTCGAGGCCATCGAACTGGGCGACATGACCTGCATGCCGGAACGGCTGGAGGCGCTGGAGATGATCGGCGCCTATGCCCAGTTCCTGGGCTTTGATCCTGAGCCTCTGGTCGAGCATTACGCCAGCTTCCTGCCGCCGCCGCCGCTGGCCGCAGAGCCCCGCCACCCGGCCAATCCGGCCCCGCTCAGCAGCGCCAAGATACTGGCCTTCGGCCGGCTGCCGAAGTTTCCCTCGTTCAAGCTCACGAATGTGCCCGGCGGCGCGGGCGGCCTCGTCGCCTCGCTTGCTGCCGTCATGCTGCTGTTTGCGGGCGCGGGCTACATGATGATCCCGGCGCAAGACAAGCCGCAGCAGGCTGACGCGCAGCAGGCGAAAGCCAAGCTGGTTCTGCCTGAACCCGAAGCCGATCCGATGCCGACGGCCTCGACCGGACCCGAATCCGCCGAGATCAGCGTCGGCGAGGAGCCGATGCCGGATGACGGGCAGGCCGCACGCCAATCCGGCTCTGCCGGGGAAGATGACCTTGCCGGCACCGGTCTTGACGGCATCACCGGCCTCATCGAGCAGAACGTGCCGGGTGCGGCAGACGATGCCAAGACGCTGGAAGGCCTGGCCGCCGCGTCCGACGTTGCGATCACCGGACAGGGCCGCGAATTCGGTGCTGGAAACGAGGAAAGCCGCCTGACGCTCAAGGCCAATGCGCCCGTGTGGGTCAGGATCGAGGACGCGCAGGGCAATGTGGTGATGACCCAGATGCTGATGAAGGGCGACACCTACCGCGTGCCCAACCGCGAGGGCCTTGTTGTCATCGCGCGCGATGGTGGCCTTCTGAGCTATGTCATCGATGGCAAGGAACAAGGCATCCTCGGCACGCCGGGCGAGATCCTGGTCGGGCGCTCGCTCGACCTCAGCTCCTTCAAGGGCTGACGTCCCAAAGCCTTGCGCGCCGTCGTCCAGCGGGTTTCGGAAGCCTCCGTCACGGTGGAGGGCCAGGTCACCGGCGCCATTGGCCGCGGCTTCCTGGTGCTCGTCTGCGCCATGGCGGGGGATACGGAGCGGGAGGCTGAGCGGCTGGCCCGCAAGGTCGCGGCCCTTCGGGTGTTCAAGGACGATGCTGGAAAAATGAACCTGGCGCTGCCTGCCGTGGGCGGGGCGGTGCTGGCGGTCAGCCAGTTCACGCTTGCCGCGCAGGGTATGGAGAGCGGCAACCGCCCTGGCTTCTCGAAAGCCGCCCCGCCGGAGCTGGGCCAGAAGCTTTATGAGCATGTCTGTTCGGTTCTTCGCAGCGAGGGGCTTCGCGTCGAAACCGGCGTGTTCGGTGCGGACATGAAGGTCGCGCTGGTGAATGACGGGCCGGTCACCATCCTGTTCGACACTGACACGCGGGCCTGAAAGGCTTCCAACCCGGTTGCCCTTCCGCTAGAAGCCCCGGCCATGTCCACCATTCCGCACGAAAAACTCGACCGCATCATCCAGCGCTTCGCCACCGTCGAACACGACATGTCGGCGGGTGCGGTGGCGGGCGATGCCTTCGTGAAGCTCTCCAAGGAATATGCCGAGCTCGAGCCCACGGCGCGGAAGGCGCGCGAGCTGCGCAAGGCCTATGACGAGCGCCGCGACATTGAGGACATGGTGAAGGCCGGGGGCGAGCTGGCCGAGATGGCGGAGGCCGAGCGGCCCGGTCTCGAGCAGCGGATCGAAACAATGGAGCAGGAGGTTCGCATCCTGCTGCTGCCCAAGGACTCGGCTGACGACAAGAACGTCATCCTCGAGGTGCGCGCCGGAACGGGCGGTGATGAGGCGGCGATCTTCGCGGGCGATCTCTTCCGCATGTACCAGCGCTATGCGGCGTCGAAGGGCTGGCGGGTTGAAGTGATCTCGGCCAGCGAGGGCGAGCATGGCGGCTACAAGGAAGTGATCGCCAACATCTATGGCGCAGGCGCCTTCGCGCATCTGAAATTCGAATCGGGTGTGCACCGCGTGCAGCGCGTGCCGGCCACTGAAACACAAGGCCGCATCCACACCTCCGCCGCCACGGTGGCCGTGTTGCCCGAGGCGGAAGAGGTGGACATCAAGATCGAGGACAAGGATCTGCGGATCGATGTCTACCGCTCATCGGGCCCTGGCGGGCAGTCGGTGAACACAACCGACTCCGCCGTGCGCAACACCCATTTCCCGACCGGCCTTGGGGTGGCCCAGCAGCCCTATAAATCGCAGCTCAAGAACAAGAACGCCGCCATGAAGCTGCTGCGCGCCAGGCTTTATGAAATCGAGCGCCAGCGAATCGACAGTGAGCGCTCGGCCACGCGCAAGGACCAGGTGGGCTCTGGCGACCGGTCCGAGCGCATCCGGACCTACAACTTCCCGCAGGGACGCTGCACCGACCACCGCATCAACCTGACGCTCTACAAGCTCGACCAGATCATCGAGGGCCCGGCCCTGGAGGAGATGGTGCAGGCGCTGATGACCAATCACCAGGCTGAGCTTCTGGCTGAGCAGGACAATGCCGCCTGACGACGTGCGAGCACTTCTCGCCCGGGCGGTGCAACGCCTGAAGGAGGCGGGCTGCGGCACGCCGGACCTCGATGCGAGGCTTCTGTTCCAGGCCGCAACGGGGCTGTCCCGCGAGGACATCATTCTGGACCCCGGCCGCACGATCCCCGCCGGGGAGATCGGGCAGTTCGAGGCCGCGATCATGCGGCGCATGGAACGCGAGCCCGTCTCCCGCATTCTCGGTGAGCGCGAATTCTATGGCCGCTGCTTCCGCGTGACGCCGGCAACGCTCGATCCGAGGCCCGATACCGAAACCCTGGTCGAGGCTGCGCTGGCGCTCATGCCGGCAAAGGCGCGGCTGCTCGACCTCGGCACGGGGACGGGGGCCATCGCGGTGACGCTGCTCGCCGAACGCCCGGACGCCACCGCCGTCGCGACCGATCTCTCGCAGGAGGCCCTTGGCGTGGCACGGGAGAATGCGGAACGGGCAGGCGTGGCCCAGCGGCTCCACCTGATCCACGGCAGCTGGTTTGCGCCGGTGACGGCGGTCTTCGACATCATCGTGTCAAATCCGCCCTATATTCCGTCAGGCGATATTGCGGGCCTCAGCCCGGATGTCCGGAACTTCGACCCCGCGCTTGCACTGGCAGGCGGAGACGACGGCCTTGACCCCTATCGCGCAATCGCGCCCCACGCCGCCTCTCACCTGGCAGCGGAAGGCCATGTGCTGGTGGAGATCGGGGCGGGCCAGGCGGAGCAGGTGGAGGCGATCTTCGCCGCCAGCGGCTTCAGCATGGTGGAGCGGCACGAGGACCTCGGTGGCCACGTGCGCTGCCTCGCCTTTCGCCGGCCTTCTGGCCAGCCGGAAAAATAACGATTGGAAAGTGATGGCCTGTGGGCTACATACGAGTCGGAAACGCTTTCTGCCCTTTGTATTGGTGCCGGGAACGACGTTGAGGCATGGCGCCACGTGGCGCTGTTAGCCCAGTTGATGTCAGCACAGGCGGGGATATGGCGGGAGCCCTTCGGGGATCACGCCGGTGGCGGAAGCCTTCCGTAACCAACGGGTAAAACTTGAACACGCTCGCCTTTTGAGCCGATTTGCAGACCGGTTGCCGCTGGACTTCTTCAGCGGTCAGGCTGCATGTGCTCGCAACCCTGGACCAAGTCAGGATAATGGAACTGCGATGAGACCCACTCACAAGAACCGGAACCGCAACCGCCATCGTAGCGGAGGCAGCGGCGGGGGCGGCGGCGGCGGAGGCGGGGGCAATCCGCTGAGCAGAGTGTATGAGAGCAACGGGCCCGACGTGAAGGTCCGGGGTACGGCGCAGACTGTTGCCGACAAATACCTGCAGCTGGGCCGTGACGCACAGTCCTCCGGCGACATCGTGATGGCGGAAAGCTATTTCCAGCACGCCGAACATTACCTCAGGATCGTCTCTGCGGCGCAGGCCTACAACCAGCAATCCCAGCAGCAGTATCGCCGCCCGGAAGAAGAATTCGACGACGAGGATCTGGAAGACCATCCGGAAGGCGCGGCCCAGTCAGGCGGTGAGCCTGAGGGCCTGGGTGATCAGCCCGCGATCGAGGCCGGCCCCGAGCGCTCCCAGCAGCCGCAACCGAATCAGGGTCAGCGCCAGCCGCGTGACGGGCGCGATAACCGCGACCAGCAGAACCGCGAGCAGGGCGGCGGACGTGACCGCTTCCGGCCGCGCTGGCAGGACCGCCGCAATGACAACCAGCCGGGCCAGCAGGCAGGCCAGGGCGGCGAGGCGCGCGCACAGCCCCCGCAACCCCGCAATGATGACCAGCCCCGCACGGAGCCCGCATCCGCACCGGAGACTGACCGCTGGGAGGCGCCGTCCTTCCTGCGCCGTCCGGCTCCGGCACCGGCTCCGGCTGCGGCACCGGCTCCGGCGCCGGCAGCTGCCGCCGCAGATGATGTGCCAGCCCCCGGCACCCCCGCCCCCAAGCGCAAGTATGAGCGGCGTCCGCGCAAGGAGACTGCCGCCGAGCCGACCGCGGCCGGCGAGGATGTGAAGGCCCCCGCGGGCGACTGATCTCCTCCATTTTCCTCACACGTGACCGGGGCGGTGCTGCGTGCGCCGCCCTTTTCATTTGATCAGGCGCAATGCCGCCGCAGCCCAGGCGGGCGATCATGCCTGCCGCTTGATCGCGCGAAAGCCCTCCCCATATGAGGGTCCGTCAAGGCCGCCGCCGTGACGGAATGCCTCTTGGGGGTTCGGGAGTTTCGCCGGCGGCCGATCAACCGGTGACGGCGTTTCAGGGGCTGCCCGATGG
>CAIYXE010000441.1 GCA_903930095.1 uncultured Hyphomicrobiales bacterium | reverse complement strand
CGATACCGCCCTACCGACAAGCTTCTCGCTTTCCTCGAAGCTCTCTGATTATGCCGCACTCTTGACCGCAGTTATGACCATAGAAGGCTTTTCCGTCGCTGAGGTCGGCATAATCCGAAGATCGGCATAATGGACCTTATGCCGATGTCGGCATAAGGTCCACTTCATGCGGAACGTCCTTGCCCATGCCGGGAAATCGGGCCGCCACGTGGCCGATCAGATCCGGCCAAGGTACCCAAAGTCGCCCCATCATGGATGGGTCCGAACCCGACGTGCTGGCTGCCATGACATTCCCCAAGGAGCACTGATCGGCCCCCAACGAGTGATCTGAGTTGAATATTATTGCATGATTGGCTTGGGCGCCAGCGCGGGCGGCGGAACAAAGACCTCCGGGGCTGGGGGTCTGTAACCCAGAGGTCCATGTGGTCGAAGCGCAGTGTAGAAGCGCCGCCAAATTTCTATAACAACCCTGGCTTCAGCGACGGTGGTAGTCAAAGCAGTTGTCATCTGAACTTGTATCACGCTGCGTCTCGCTCGCATCCTGCCTCGGAAACCTTCTCCATCCAGGAAATCAAAACATGACTATATCGGCAAATGCCTGGACCTCGGCCTCCAAGCCCATGCCTATCTGCGGGTCTCCCCCCCGGAAACAAGCTGGTCCTTCACACAAACGAGGAGATATCGCAAAAGCACTATTATTTGGTCCGGGCGTCGTCTCGGCCATCAGGTCGCGTGCGAGGGGGGCCACAAGGCAAGAAAATGACGGCCGGCCGGCGATCGTGAGTGACTCACACGCCCCCAAACAAATGACGAAAGACACTTCTTTGGTCGTTTTGACCAGATAATGCTTCGATTACGCGACGGCCATCCTCGGTTGGCCGGCCATCTTGATCTATCCAACCCCTTTCCCGTATGGCCGTTTTTGTGACGTCTCCGAATCCACTTCCGGACAAGAGATTTTCCCAGGCAAGCAAGGCTTGCGACATGTTTTGATCGAGCATTAGGTTCACCTCACATCGCAGATACGCATATCGATTTACGGCGGATCTGTTGGTCAAACGGGATAAGGTCCACGGGGCGTCTCGCGGCGGGTTTGTCCTTGCAACTTTACTCCGGAATATCCTGCTGGCATTGACCCTTTTTGCTGTCGGCGTCGTCCCGTCAGTGCTGATCAAGATGTTGATATTCATGTTTAAATCACGAAACTTCTGGAAACGTGAATCGCTTGCCCCTCCCTTTCCAATAGCTTCGGAGAAACCGGTTTCCCGCAGTTGGCCTTGACCCGCAGCACCGGTCAAGATGTGGCCGCCGGAGCTTCACACATTTTTCAGCCATCGAACTCCCGCCCCCGCCGAGCTCTGCCTCAATAGGTCCCCAGGCAAGAACATGGGAAGGTTTGGGTGGCGAGCGTTATCGCACCTGTGGTAACCGGCCAGTCAAGTGTACGGTCGGGGTGTACGGTTCGAGGGGGATACTTAATGCTTTTGGCACTTTGCTTCGATCCGCAGCCGCAAGCCGATTTATTCGTGCCAGAGACAGGAGTGCGGAATGCTGAATGAGACGAGTGCGAATGGGTTCCATGCTTCAGAGAAGCCTGCACCCAAGAAGCTCAAGACGCAGATCGTCGTGGTCGGCGGGGGCGCCGGGGGGCTCGAACTCGTGCGGAAACTTGGCACCCATTATGGGCGCGAGGACTTCGACATCATCCTCGTCGAGCGTAACCATACTCACATATGGAAGCCGCTCCTTCACGAAGTGGCAGCAGGCTCTCTCGATGCCAACCTTGACGAGGTCGGCTATCGCGGGCACGGCCACCGGTGGGGGTACCGCTTCTTTCTCGGAAACCTGGAGGCGATCGACCGCGAGGCACGCCAAGTCGTAATCGCACCTATCCTTGACGACGATGGATCTGAACTCATCGGCCGTCACCGCATTCGTTACGATTGGCTAGTGATTGCCATCGGAGCTGTCTCAAATGACTTCGGCACGCCCGGGGTGCGCCAACACTGCCTCTTTCTTGACAGCCGCCGGGAGGCGGACCGGTTCCGCCAAAAATTGCTTGATCATTGCCTGCGTGTTTCGCGCGCCGAAGGGGCGGATGCACGTGTCGATATTGCGATTGTGGGCGGCGGAGCAACCGGCGTCGAACTCGCCGCCGAACTCTTTAATGCGGCAGCTGCGCTCAAGCACTATGGCCTCGAGGTGTTTGACGAGAGCCGGTTGCGGGTAACTCTCATTGAGGCGGGACCTCGCATTCTGCCTGCATTGCCGGAGAAACTCGCAGAGGCCGCCAAGAGCGAACTCGAGAACATCGGCGTTCGCGTTGCCGTCAATACCAAAGTGATGGAGGTGCGCGCCGGGGAAGTTGTCACCGACAACGGTATAATTCCCGCTGATCTGAAAATCTGGGCGGCGGGTGTGCGCGGTCCGGACATCTTGAAGGACATCGGTGGCCTTGAAACGACCCGGTCAAACCAATTGGTAGTTGGCCCGACGCTCCAGACCAGCCGCGATGAGCGCATCCTCGCGATTGGAGATTGTGCGTTTTTCGTTGCCCCGGGCGAGACGAAACCAATCCCCCCGCGCGCGCAGGCCGCGCACCAGATGGCAGCCACGGCTTTCATGAACATCAAGGCTCTGGTTTCTGGCAAGCGTAACCTCACCAGTTTTGTGTACCGCGACAAGGGGTCACTCGTGTCGCTGTCGCGCTATTCAACCGTCGGAAGTCTGATGGGCAACCTGATCGGTGGCCGTATGGCCGTAGAAGGCCGTTTTGCACGCCTCGTGTACATCTCGCTTTACCGCATGCATCTTGTTGCCATTCATGGCTGGATCCGTGGGCTGACGCTCATGGCCATCGGTCATGTAAATCAAGTGATCCGCCCAAGGCTGAAGCTTCATTAGCGCCTGGCGACAAGGTGCCTGCACCAGAGGCCTGCTGAGGCGCTGAGGACGAAGCCAATATAGCTCTGTGTGATCATGTTGTATCGTTTTGCAAGCCTTCGGAAGTGCTTCAGCCTGTTGGAGAAGCGCCCGATCAGGTTCCGGAGCGTGGCGCTCCCTGTGGGCGCGGTTCGCGAACGGCTTCATCAACAAAATCCAAACGACGCCCGGGACACGACCAAGAGCCCCGGGCCTCAGACCTTGCGAGCTCGGCCACCCAGATAAGGCCGAGGAGGCCAAGAAGCGCTGCGCTTTCATCAGTCTTCTACGCCAAATTGACGTGCTGTGGCTTCGGGAATAGCATTTAGGTCGTTTCGGGGACGAAGGATGGAGGAAGCGCGAGCCTGCACGACGAACAAGCGTGGCGATCGGGCGTGGAGCAAGCCCGCCAGCTATGGCCCAGGACTTGCCTAGCCTTCCCAGATCAACCTCGTCTCGTGGCTGCGCCGGGCACCGGCACGTGGCCACACTGGGTCTGCACGGAGAGTGTCGCAAATGGGGGCGACGATGAATGTAACCTGTATCGACCATGACCTGCATCACAGGGGCTTTGAGGTGTACCGTTCCAACAGCGTGAGTTCGTCCTGTGAGTGGCTCTGCTCCTGGCGTGACGGATTGCCGGAATCCTGTGTGGCCGTGAGAGTGCGGCACTTGCGCCGAAGCTCCTGACATGTGGGATGTTATTTGTCTCGGCGATCTCTTTGTCGATCTCATTCCGCATTCGCAGTGTAATGGTGACTGGCTCTATATGCCCAGCGCCGGTGGCGCACCAGGCAATGTTGCAGCCGGCCTCGCCAAACTGGGCCTACAGGCCCTCATGGTCAGCCGCGTCGGGGATGATGCATTCGGCCGGCTGCTGATTGCGGCCCTCATGGGCCACGGGGTCGACGTGTCGGGCATCGTCCAGTCCCGCACGGAGCAGTCCGGCCTCTCTATCGTGACGCTGGACGAGAGCGGCGACCGCTCCTTCATGTTCTATCATGACAAGCCTGCGGACCAGCACATCCGGGCCGAAGACATTGCGCCAGAGTGGTTCAGGCAATCGAAGATGCTGCATGTCGGAATACTGACCTTGGCCTCGCCGGTCTCCGCTGCGGCACAACGCAAGGCGATGGACCTTGCGGATGCCCATGGCCTTTCCATTTCCTGCGATGTCAATTTCCGGCCATCAATGTGGGACAGCGAGCTGCGCATGCTGGAGGCCGGACGAGAGGTCATCGGCCGTTCATCCATCGTTAAGGTGAGTGAAGAGGAACTGCGGAGCCTTCACCCCGGCGAAGACGACGATTTCGCCGTGGCAGCCCTGTGGCACGACAGGCTCAGATATCTCTCGGTCACGCGGGGAGCTGGGGGTGCGATCCTCTATACACGTAAAGGCAAGTTCAAGTGCGCAGGCTTCAGGGTCAATGCCCTTGATACCACCGGAGCAGGCGATGCCTACACGGCATCCGTGCTGTCAGGCGTGTTGCACGACGTTGACCCGCCGCAATTGGTGCGCATGTCCTGTGCAGCGGGAGGCCTGGCAGCCTCGCGGAAAGGCGCCATGGGCAGTTTGCCGACGATGGAGGAGGTTGCGGCGTTTCTTGCGCGTGCCGTCTAGACCTGGAAGCGTGGATTTGGAATGCAGGCTGCAGCATCTTCCTTCGCCACCACGAGTTTCCGCATGCCCTTGGACGCGATCTCGGCATAGTCGTGGCCTGCATCCTGGCTGCAACACCACACGAACACAAGCCGCGATTTGCCGGTATTGACGGAGCGATGCGCCCAGTCCGGTGGGATGAAGGCGCATACGCCTGGCTTCATGTCGACCTCTCGTGTCTGGCCGTCGCGGGAGTGCAGCAGGAGGATCCCTTCTCCCGACTGGGTATAGTAGATCTCGCCCCGGTCCTGGCGGGCATGATAGTGGCCGCGCGTCATGAAGTACTCGTCACCAACGCGGCCCGGCATCATCGTGGTGGTGCCGAAGAACAGATCAGACCCGTCGGCCCGATACTCCACGACTTCATAGGTCACGAGATCTCCCTGTTCCTTGAGCAACGCGTCGAGAGCCTTCTCATCGCGGTAGATGCCGCGAAACTCACTCAGCCTTTTGGTATATTTTCCGGTGCTGGGCGAAATGTGGCCCGTCAGTGGATCGATCGTGACGCCTTCCGGTAACATGTCATTGCCTTTCCGTTTGTAGGTTCCGCTGCGGTGAGCGGATGATGCATCGGAGTTGCAAGACTAGTTTCCCGACATACCGCCAGCAAGCCCGTTCTACGGTCGCGGGCGGCCCGGCCCTTCCGCCAGCTGAAGCCCGGCTTAAGGTCGAAAGCTGGTGGCGCTTCTACAATACGCTTCGACCACATGGACTTCTGGGCTACAGCTCTCCTGCCCCGGAGGTCTTCATTCCGCAATCCGCGCGGGCGGCGGCGCTACCCCGACCTGCTTCGCCGCCCGCGCTGGCGCCCAACCCAATCATGCACTCACATTCAACCCGAACCACCCGTTTGGGGCCGATCACCGGTCAAGAAGGTCATCGGGGCCGAATTCGTTGAACCGGTGCACCTAATCGCGCAGGGTCTGCCGGTCCATAGCGCCACTACGCGCCGCCTCCTCCCGACTCCGGCCCACGACAATAGCGGCAGGCGACAGAAACCGGCGGTTCTGATTGATATCCATCAATGCCTTTGCACGCCGGTGAATGTCAGGGGCGGAGTAATCGGCGCGAAGATGAACGGCTGCAGGCATGGTGTGAATCTCCTTCACACTTTAGATGTTTAGTCCCAGCATTTGATGGATCGGATTGAACCTGAAGCGTTCAGGTTCTTTTGTCCACTGTTTGCAGATGAACTCGTACGGCGTGAGCCCCTTGAGGGTCTTGAGCCGGCGGCCGAAGTTGTAAGCGGCAATGAAGTGGTCAAGGTGCT
>CAIYXE010000440.1 GCA_903930095.1 uncultured Hyphomicrobiales bacterium | reverse complement strand
GACCCCAACTATGTCGATGTCATCGTCAATCGATGGCCAGTTCAAACTGGCAGCAAGGAGGTGCTTGAGGGCGAGGACCGGACCTTCGACGATCTGAAGCTCGCACGGGAAGCCCAAGTCGAAGTATGCCGCCTGATGCAGTCACGCTGGCTATCTTTGGTCGAGGCGGTCACCAACATCGTGAGTGGCTATTGCCTCGCGGTGCCGACGCAGATCATCGTATTTCCGTTACTTGGGCCGCACGCATCGGTGGGTGAGAAATTTCTGCTCGCCGCGCTGTTCACCGGCGTCTCACTGAGCCGCAGCCGTGAGGTTCGCCGGCTGTTCAATGAGGCGTGAATGCGCGCCAGGGATGAAGGGCTGAAAAGACATTGACAAAGACTTCTGTTTTTCACAGATTAAGCGAAATTGAATATCAGGAGCTGCTCTCGTGAAGATCCTACCTGCTATGATTGTAGCGCTTGGAGCGCTGTTGCCGGCTACTGCGTCTGCAGAGACACTTGATATCTCCACACTTAAGTGCGCTGACATCATCGAGATGAGCCCTGAAGATGTCGCGATTATGCTTGCCTGGATCGACGGCTATCTGGGCGGTCGGGCTGATGACACACGACTTGATATGGATCGCTTCAACTCCAATGCGGAAGCTGCCGGAGTGGCATGCGAGGCCGACGCGAATGCGGGTCTTCTCACGGTGTTGAAGGCTGCTGAGGCCGGTAACTAGGCGGCTGTCCACTCTTTACGACGTAAAGGGTGTGTCATACTTGAACATGTGGGAATTTCTTCGAGTTTGCTTCGCCGTTCGAAACTGACCGGGCGTCCCAAGCTTCAGCCGTTCCGTGTCGTCTTGCATTGAACATTTCTCTCTATTGAATTCGGCTCGTGATGATCAGGGAATCGGGGCTCGAAAAACTTGTCGCACGCACATAGACCGTAAACTTGTGAACGGCAGAAGCTGTCCCTACCGCGAGTCGAACTTGACTTGATCAGCCCTCCAATGAGCTATCCACCATCGAGTGATAGTTATTTGCTTGGGCGTCATCACGGGAGGCGAAACCGGTCTGTGTAGCGCAGCCGCCCGCGCGGACTTTGGAACGAAAACCTCCGGGGACGGGGTCAACAACGATTTCTCAATTTCAATCTTGACACGAGTTGCTTCCTTGGCGCTGATACTCGACAGACTTGCGTAGAGGTTGTGTTTACCCTCACAAAAGGCACTTCCGTTCTCCATCAGAACTCAAGTAGCTTGACGAATTGGATAACTAATTTAGGTAAATGCGATGGTATGTGAAGCCTGGATATCGCATGATTCGGAGGGACCTTGTTGACAAAATGTTTGCCTGCGGACCGTTCAGAGCGTTCCGCGTTCTCATTCCGCCGCTCTCTTGCCAGCCTTGCCGTTGCTCTTCTGCTGGTTTGCCGGGCGACGGTTCCTGTCGCTGCCGAAAACCTTTCGTATAGTGTCTCACACACACCAATCACCAGGGATTTGGCTGTTGCGGTAACTGCTGGCGTGGTCGCGGTCGGCATGCCGGCGCCGTCAGTATATCGGAGCCTGGTCTCCGCGAAGGCGCTTGAGGAACTATGCGGCGGCACGGTCGAGAGGAGGATCTATCTGACGCATGAATTGATACCGCCAGGTCTTGCCACCGAATGCGGAAAGCATGGAATCGCCGAAGTGGTCAACGCTCGGCTTGGCCACATCACACTCGTGATGGTTCAGAAGGTGGGCGAGGAGCGCCTCAACCTTACATCCAAGGCAATCTATCTCGGCCTTGCAGAGCAGGTCCCGGCCGAAGGAGGATTTGTCACGAATGAATCGAGGACCTGGAAGGATGTAGACCCGAGCCTCCCGGACTTTCCGATCCACATGGTGCTTGTGCCTAAGAATTTCGTGATGAGGGACATCTTCGAAACCGAAGCGATGGTCGGCGGCTGCTGGAACTTCCCTATCGTCAAGGACATTTACCTCGAGAAGGATCGTGAGAAGAGATGCCGCAGCATGCGTGAGGATGCCTATGAGGAAGCTTTTAGCGAGCAGGATCGCGTCGATGCGCTATTGAAGGCCCCCGCTGGGAGTGTGACGATCGTCACGATGGACACCTACCAGCGCAACATGAACAGTCTTCAGCTTCTCAGGTTCAACGGGGTGGAGCCGACGCCTGAAACATTGTTGACGGAGGACTATACGCTGGCCATTCCCGTATATCTTTATGCGGACGGTGGGAACCTTGGTGCCGGGGAGGGCGGGAACGCGATGAAGGCCTGGGTGGCGGAAGCGTTGAGCGAGCGTGCGCTAGGAGAAGGCGGCTATCTGAGCAGCTTCAGCCTGTCCACGATTCCGAAGTCGGAACGCGAATGGCAACGTAACAGCCTGCTGCGCTGAAGGGGGTATTACTTGATACAGAAATCTTTGCGGGTCATGTTCAGCTTGTCGCTCGCTGCAGTCAGTTGCAACCAGTCAGTGGTTGCCGAAGATCTGTCGGAGGCCCCTGTTCAATCTGGTTATGTGGATACGGCGCTCGGGCAGGTCTCTTCACTTTGGGAGACCACCCGGCAAGCCGTCGGCGCCTGGGTTAGCGGCGGCATTCCCACGAGCATCATCACCAGCCAATTCGCCGAGGACGAGATCCCGACGGAACTGGAATTCAAGAACCTGATGGATCTTGCGGGTTACTCGGGCCTGGATATCAGGGCAACCGTTGGCGTGTTGCCGCGCTTCTCTTCGTCGTTCCATCAAAAGCGCCAAATGGCCGCATCCGACCGCACGCGCCTGCTGCGGCTCTTGCGCAAGCACCAGCGCGCATATGGTGGCCCCATTGCCATCGCCGAGCGGTTGATAATTTATTCCATTCTTGAGATCAACTCGTCACAGAGCATCGAGCTCAAGAATGTTGTCCTTACGGCCTTCCCGCTGCCTTCAGCCGAATTCATCGCGGGACCCAAGAGCAAGACCGGCCTGGGCCCCGAGGCGGCAAAGCTGTCTTCGCAGATCGAATCCCTGAGGATTCTCATCGAGTCACGTTGATAGTAATGAGCGGCGCTGTCGATTGACTGTCCGCTCACACCATCATCTCAGATATCGACGGAGACACCGAGTTCGACGCAGCGCGTCGGATCGAGCTTGAGCGTTGTCAGAATCCGCTGGTCCAGTTTGTGAAGCATGGCAAAGTGCCATCTGATGTAAAGTGGCAGCCGGGCCTTCTGTGTGAGACGCAGGTTTTCGCGGACCGAATAATAGACGAGGTCCTCTTCCTTGTTCCACCAGCCCCGTTGCTGGCCGATCTTCACCAGAGGCGCGAGCGACAAAGGTTCCCAGAAACCGAACGTCATGTGTACGAGTTTGATGTTGTGGGGATATTCATGCACCGTGATCCGGTCCTGAGCCTCCACCCGCGGGGCGCCCGAGGATAGGAATTCCACGATGACAGCGGGTTGGTAGAGCATCGACGTTACCTGCACCTGCTGCAGCAGGGCGAGAGGCGTCACCCTTACTTCCGCCGGGAATGGCAAGTGCTGAAAGAACACAGCGGGCCGAGGCTGCATGTGAAGGTTGGACTTGAGGCCGGTGATCTCAGCAAAATCAGAGACCGGAATGTCGATGCGCTGCGCGCGGCGCATCAGCAGGCGGTCTCCGAGCGTCCAGGCCAACATGAACCATCCGACGCCAAGCGTGACGATAAGCGTGAAGAAGTAGCCCGCCGGAAGCTTGGTGATCGTTGCGGCGAAAAACAGGATGTCGAGAGGCAGCGCGAAAAAGACGAAGGCCACAACCTTCCATACGGACCATTTCCAAACAATCAGAATGACGGCGGAGAAGGCAAGCGTGGTCAGCAGCATGGTTGCTGACACGGCGAAGCCATAAGACGCGGCGAGTGCCGAGGATGAACCGAAAGCCAGGACGAGGATGATCGCGCCCGCCAGCAGAAGGTGGCTGATGAAAGGCACATAGATCTGTCCCCGCACGGCCGCTGAGGTTTGCAACACTTTCAGGCGCGGCAGGTATCCCTGGCGGATGGCCTGGTTGACGATGGAAAACATGCCGGAGATCACTG
>CAIYXE010000439.1 GCA_903930095.1 uncultured Hyphomicrobiales bacterium | reverse complement strand
CACTTCAGCGTTTCGATTTCAGATGCGGCCCCGCCGGCGTACTTATCAGAAACATACGCGCATTGCTCGTGAAAGGCGAGAACGACCTGCGAGATTTGCCGCAAACCGCTCAGCAGGCGGAAGCTATCAAAAGCAGATCTGTAGAAAGAGCTTTTCGTATCGGCCATGGCAACACCACCGCCGGGGCACTTGAACTCAAAGATATCGCCGCTAAAGTTCAGCCGCTTTTTCCAGGTGAGCTCTGCATTTTCCCGCGTGAGGCGCGCATCGCTACAGCTGATCACGAGGATGGCTGGAGTGGGGCTGACCGAAGAGGGTGCAGCAAACATTTCTATACGCCCTTCGTGTGCAGCAGGCCCGAGAGGGCTGCATCGATGTGATTGTAACTCAGTCCAAAGCCATAGAGCAGTGTGAGGTAAATCACCAGAAGCCAGATCATGCTGTCGACGCTTGCTTCCAGTCCGAACACCGACATGACGTAGTACGATAACAAGGCGAAGACAATGCTGAATGTCATGATGCCAATGGTACCCAAGGGGTAGTAGGCGCGGTAAATCATATAGAAGTGCGCACAACCGATGATGATGAGGAATGCTATTTTTGGAATGCTCTCGATTCCGAACCGATCAGGTACTGTGTAGGCCGCCAAAGAGCCGGTTAGCATAACGAACAGGAATGAGCCCCCGAAGCGGAGGGCAATCGAAGCAGGTGTCGGCACGAGGGCTGCCACTACCTCATCTCCTGAACAATAGGCCTTGCAGCGGCCAGAAAAGATGATTCTGCCCCATCCAGTGCTGAAATGACTGCGGCAGTCACATCGCGTCTCTGTGCTTCGAGACCAGCGTATATGCCATCTTTGAGTGACTGCTCGTTCCAGTTACGCTCTATACCGAGAAGGGCGAAGTCAAGACTCCAAGCGACACCTATTGCAACCAGGAAGCGGGTTGTTGCGGTGTTCGGAACGTAGACCCTGCGGAGGCCCGCCGAGATCAGGAGTACGATCGACGCGAGTTCGGTGAGACGAAGCACGAGCAGCGCAAGCCGCGTTGTCAATGGGCGCATGACGTGGAACAGGTCGGGTCCCCCATCTGCCTTGGCGCTGAGGATGCGGGTGAACGCCACTGCTTCCATGGCCTGTGCGGCGGGCGCAAGCCTATCTGCCATGATGGCAGACGAGACGGCGGATAGTTGGGGATGCAGAGCGAGGCGGCACGCCTGATCACCCTCTCCGGCGCAGGAGTGGTCCAGCAACTGCATTTCAAGCAAGAAAAGGCGGCTTGCCGTCTGCCGGTCAACGAGCCATGAGAGTTCGGCAGCGTCCTGCTGCGGCTTCAGCACGCGCTGCGTCACAGACTTGATCTGATCCTCACGGATGACGCGGATGGAGTTGGCCCGCCACTCCGCTGGATCGCTCCAGATGGAGAGAAGAATACGTGCCGTGCTCATGTAAGAAGCGGCATAGCTACTCGCCCAGCCGTATGTCCAGTCGGCATAGGGGCCCACCCTTTCGATGCGGCGGCTAAAGAAGGCGTCCAGATCCTGAGCCAGCAGGCCCTCTGAAAGCACGCGGTCGCGCTTTTCAAACTCAGCCTCGTGATCACCGGACTGACCAGTTTGCCCAGCGAAGACGGCCGTGATTGAGAAAGCGGTTACTGCACATATCAAGATGGCGATACATGCCCTTCCGCAAAGCGGGCTCAGCTCCGCTTGCGGCAGACCAGGGATCATGGCAGCCCGCCCCATCAGCCCGGTGAGACATTGGACTTGGAGAGCGAGATCTGTTCCAGCAACCCATCAATGACCAGAAGCACTGCTTGGTCGAGCAACAAGCGCAGCCTCGCCGCGCTTGCCCAGGCGGAGAGCTCGCTCTGCAGCTCCTGGCTTGCTGCCTGCAGTTCGAGCAACGCCTTATCAAGCCGCCCGCTGTCCAGTTCACGGGCCATCTGCTCCATGACGTTCTGATCCTGGTCAACCGCGGCTGACTGGCTGATGCCGATGTCTGACAGGCCCGCCCGGGCATAGGCTACCGGGACCTCCCACCAATGCATCCGCGCTCGCCGGGCCGCTTCCTGAGCAGCATTCTGCTGTTCGCGAAACGCGTCACGCAGTGCTCCAACTGTGGGGACATCCTCGAGGGCGAGAGCTTTGAGCTGCGCAACCGGCTCGGCCAAGGATGAGTGCGATCCCGCCAAGCTGGCCAGCGTGTCGATATCGCGCCGCTCTAGCGAGCTCGATGCATGACGGAGTACTATGCGCGCCACGATGAGCGGCAATTTGCCTGGCTCGGCGAGGCTGCCAACCGCCTCGTTTAAACGCGCGATGTCAGCTGCTGTCTTACTGCTCAGCGCAAGAAGCTCACTCTCCAGGCTTTCAACCCGTCCCGCCACCTTCAAGACCTCAGCTTCGGCCGCTTCCGCGCCAAGGCTCGGTGGCACCTGCCGTGTTATGGTTGCAAGGGGACCACCGATGCTAGCAGGCAAGGACTGGGCCAGCGTCTCAATGCCGCGCTGAATCTCGGGCAGAAAATGCAACCCCAGCGCGGTGACCGCGATGAGTATCGAGAGATTGCTTAGGATCCCCCCGGTCAGTCCGGAACGCATTTGCTTTGGTGCTGCAACGTTCTCCGGATTTTCAACAACTTTCGTCAAATCATGCACGGCAGGCTGCCTCGTAAACGTCTCTAGAGAAGCCCCCGACGCGGCGACCCTTAGAATCATGGATAACTTGAAACATTTTTTTTCGCAATGGCTCAAAGTTGCTTGGGAGAAAACCTTTCCTGGTGGTAAGCACGAGCCAAGCATGGGAATCGGTATCAATAATGAAAGCCAGTCTGATGGAATGGGCTCTGCCATTTGATCCAACGGGCATTTACACTGCTGCACTTATCATCACTGCAAGCCTCGTATATCTCGTCGTCTACAGAACCCGATTTTCCTCCGCTCCCGCCGCGGGAGGCACCACGCTAAGCGGGATAGGCGGCGTCAAGCTCAGCGGCTTCGAGGTGGTTGTTGGATCGATTCTCTCCGTCGTGTTGGTCGTTTGCGTTGTTCTCTACGGCAGATTGCTGGATGAGAGCAGTCAGATCGAGTCGGCCAAACTACTTGGCGCATGGCAAGTCGAAATAGGAACAGATGTTCAGGACAATGAGAATGCCATTGTTGAGTGGCTCATTGAAGGAGAGCGGGAGTTCGATGATGAATCACTCTTGGGATCGCGGGTCGAATGGGCGGTATCGCTGGCTGACCAGCACAACATCACGAGGCGGGGCTTCCGCATCGCGGATGGGGTCATACACGCCGTGTTCTGGTTCATTATGACCGCCACAATGCTGCAAATCCTGCTGATTTCGCAGGATCTCCATGGCCTTCGCGTGCTGATGCCCGCGATTTTTGTTGGCTTTATGATTATCATGTCTTTCCTTACGTCAGGCGCGTCTGGGTTGGCCCCCAGTTTTGGGGCGGCGTCTATCGAAATCCCACCGCCAGGCAGCCTGCCATGATCTCCTTCATTCAGGCGCTTCCCGTCGAGTACGGCCTCCCGTCGGTTGTGGGGGCGGGGGTGCTGTTGTCAGCGATAGGAACGTTCGTGGCGAATGCCATCTTTACTCCCGAAGAATTGATCGAGAACAACGCAGTAGGTGGCTTCAAGTACGCATTCCTTGCGCAGATCGTTGCAGCCCTGCTGGCATTCTCGCTGGTTGATTCGGGCACGCGGTTTGTTTCATTCCAGCTT
>CAIYXE010000438.1 GCA_903930095.1 uncultured Hyphomicrobiales bacterium | reverse complement strand
GGCGCGCATGTCACCAACAATCCTCATGAAAGCGCCTATCACTGCGGCGCCTGCGGCGGCCACACGGGCGAGGTGTCGGCACGTCTGCTCGCGCAACTGCTGAATGATCCGGAAGCGCGCGCCGGGCTGAGCGACAAGGGGGTCACGCTGCCGGACGACACGGTCTTCGTGGCCGGACTGCATGACACCACCACGGACACCGTGACACTCTACGAGGACGGGCTGGACGCCGGACAGAGGGCGGGTCTTCAGCGCACGAGGGACCTGCTCTCCCGGGCAGGCGCACGCGCGCGGGCCGAACGCGCCCTGCGGCTGCCGGGCGCCTCGGCACAAAGCGTTGCGGCGCGGGCGTGGAACTGGGCCGAAGTCCGGCCCGAATGGGGCCTTGCGGGCTGCGCCGCCTTCATCGCCGCCCCGCGCGAGGCAACCGCCGGGGCCGACCTCGGCGGACGCGCCTTCCTGCACAGCTATGACTGGACGGCGGACAAGGGCTTCGGCACGCTCGAACTCATCCTCACCGCCCCCGTCGTGGTCGCCAGCTGGATCAGCCTTCAGTATTACGCCTCAGCCGTTGCGCCCGAGGTGTTCGGCGGCGGCAACAAGCTCATCCACAACGTCGTGGGCGGGCTCGGCGTTCTGCAGGGCAATGGCGGCACGCTCCGGGCCGGGCTTCCCTGGCAGGCGGTGCATGACGGGCAGGACCTTGTGCACGAGCCGCTTCGCCTCTCCGTGCTCATCGAAGCGCCGCAGGACGCGATCACCGCCGTGCTGGTGCGCCACCCCGGCGTGCAGGCCCTCTTCGACAACGGCTGGCTGCACCTGTTCGCCCTCGAGAACGGGCGTATCAGCGCCCGCTACCGCACGGGCGCCAAGTGGGAACAGGCAGCGGCCCTGCGCAGCGCGGCCTGATCCGCAACCGGACAGGCCGCAGCCCCGTTCGTTCGCCCGGTTCAGCAGATGCTCACCCAGCTGCGCGGAGGATCCGTTCGATCGTCACCTCCGCGCACTGAGTGAGGAAGCGCTCCGCGCGTTTTCACGCGACGGCGGCATCCCTCAGGATGTCGATCAGGGTCGCGAATTGCTTGCCGAGGGGGTTCTTCCTGCGCCAGACGAGGCCGATCGTTCTGACGGGCCGCGGCTCCGGAAGGCGGGCGATCGAGACGGCGGCAATGCGGGTCTCGACCGCGATCGCCATCTGCGGGATCAGGGTCACCCCAATGCCAGCGCCCACCATCTGCACCAGCGTCGACAGTGAGCTCCCCTCCATGAGATCGCGCGGGCTGGCAGACGGCATCTTGCAGAAGGAGAGCGCCTGATCGCGGAAGCAATGCCCCTCCTCCAGCAGGAGCAGGCGCATTTCACGCAGGTTCTCGGGCCGCGGAACCGGTTTTCCGGCATCGGCCAGCGGGCGGACCAGCACGAACTCCTCCGTGAACAGCGGATGCTCGACCAGCGAGGCTTCCGAGATGGGCAGCGCCACGATGGCCACGTCGAGCCGGCCTTCGATGAGATCGCCCACCAGCTTCTGGGTCACCGCCTCGCGCAGCCGCAGATCGAGATCGGGGAAGCGCTCCGACAATCCCTCGATGACCTTCGGGAGAAGGTAGGGCGCCACTGTCGGGATGACGCCGATTCTCAGCCTGCCCGTCAGTTCCTCGCTCTGGCTCCGCGCCAGGGAGGCCAGCTCATCGACGCTGCGGAGGATGTCGCGCACGCGCAGGAGAAAGACCTCGCCCACGCCGGTGAGCCGCACCTGGCGGGCGCCACGCTCGACCAGCGGGCTGCCGACGATTTGCTCGAGTTCCTTCATCTGGATGGACAGCGCCGGTTGCGACACGCCGCAGGCTTCGGCGGCCCGTCCGAAATGGCCATGCTGGGCCAGTGCCTCGAAATAGCGGAGATGACGGAAAGTCAGGCCATTCATAGGTTTAAGTTATCGAGCCGATAAGAAAATGAAACTTCTCTTTATCTCTCTCTTGGACTAATGCAAGCCTGCACCGGCCAGAGTTGCGGGGAACCGACGCGCGGCGGGCAGCCGGCCGGGTGCAGCACGCAATCTTCGTTATCCCAGAGGGTGAGATGGACAAGTCGAATAAAGGCTCAGGCGGCAAGTGCCCGGTGATGCACGGCGCAAACACGGTAACGGAAAGCTCGGTCACCGGATGGTGGCCGAAGTCGCTGAATCTCGACATCCTGCATCAGCATGACAGCAAGACCAACCCGCTCAAGGGCTTCAACTACCGCGAAGAGGTGAAGAAGCTCGACGTCAAGGCGCTGAAGGCGGACCTTGCGAAGCTGATGACCGACAGCCAGGATTGGTGGCCGGCGGACTGGGGCCATTACGGCGGCCTGATGATCCGCATGGCGTGGCATGCCGCGGGCTCCTATCGCCTGGCCGATGGCCGCGGCGGCGGCGGCACCGGCAACCAGCGCTTCGCCCCACTCAACAGCTGGCCGGACAACACCAACCTCGACAAGGCACGCCGTCTGCTGTGGCCGATCAAGAAGAAGTACGGCAACCGCCTGAGCTGGGCCGACCTCATGATCCTCGCGGGCAACGTCGCCTATGAGACCATGGGCTTCAAGACCTTCGGCTTCTCCTTCGGACGGGAAGACATCTGGCACCCGGAAAAGGACATCTACTGGGGCGCCGAGAAGGAATGGCTCGCCCCCAGCGACAGCCGCTACGGCGACCTCAACAATCCCGCGACCATGGAGAACCCGCTCGCCGCCGTGCAGATGGGTCTGATCTACGTGAACCCGCAGGGCGTGAACGGCAACCCGGACCCGCTCAGGACCGCAGGCCATGTGCGCGAAACCTTTGCCCGCATGGCGATGAACGACGAGGAGACGGTTGCCCTCACCGCCGGCGGCCACACCGTCGGCAAGACCCACGGCAACGGCAATGCCGAAAACCTCGGCCCCAGCCCCGAAGGCGCCGACATCGCCGAGCAGGGCCTTGGCTGGATGAACCACAAGACCCGCGGCATCGGCCGCAACACCGTCACCTCCGGCATCGAAGGCGCCTGGACCACCCACCCGACCAAGTGGGACAACGGCTATTTCGACCTGCTGCTCGGCTATGAGTGGGAGCTCAAGAAGTCGCCCGCCGGCGCCTGGCAGTGGGAGCCGATCAACATCCGCGAGGAAGACAAGCCCGTGGACGTCGAGGATCCGTCGATCCGCCTCAGCCCGATCATGACGGATGCCGACATGGCCATGAAGATGGACCCGGCCTACCGCAAGATCTCCGAGCGCTTCCACAAGGATCCGGCCTATTTCTCGGATGTCTTTGCGCGCGCCTGGTTCAAGCTCACGCACCGCGACATGGGCCCCAAGACCCGCTACATCGGCCCCGAGGTTCCCGCCGAGGAGCTGATCTGGCAGGACCCCATTCCGGCCGGCAAGACCACCTACGACGTGGCCAAGGTGAAGGCGAAGATCGCCGCCACCGGCCTCTCCGTTGCTGACCTCGTTGCCACGGCCTGGGACAGCGCCCGCACCTTCCGCCAGTCCGACCTGCGCGGCGGCGCCAATGGCGCGCGCATCCGCCTCAACCCACAGAAGGACTGGGAAGGCAATGAGCCCGCCCGCCTCGCTCATGTTCTGGCAAAGCTCGAGCCGATCGCCGCCGAGACCGGCGCCTCGGTCGCGGACGTGATCGTGCTGGCCGGCAACTACGGCGTCGAGCAGGCGGCCAAGGCCGCAGGCGTCGCCGTCGAGGTGCCGTTCACGCCCGGCCGCGGAGATGCCACGGCGGAACAGACGGATGCCGACTCCTTCGCGGTGCTGGAACCGCTGGCCGACGGCTTCCGCAACTGGCTCAAGAAGGACTATGCGGTGATGCCGGAAGAGCTGCTGCTCGACCGCGCGCAGCTCATGGGCCTGACGGCACCCGAGATGACCGCTCTCATCGGCGGCATGCGCGTGATGGGCACGAACCACGGCGGCACCAGGCACGGCGTCTTCACCGACCGTCCGGGCGCGCTGTCGACGGACTTCTTCGTCACCCTCACCGACATGGCCTATAGCTGGGTGCCGAAGGGCGGCAATCTCTATGAGATCGTCGAGCGCAAGTCAGGCGCTGCCAAATATGTCGCCACCCGCGTCGACCTCGTGTTCGGCTCGAACTCGGTGCTGCGCGCCTATGCCGAGGTCTATGCCCAGGACGACAGCAAGGAGAAGTTCGTGCACGACTTCGTTGCCGCCTGGACGAAGGTCATGAACGCCGACCGCTTCTGACGGTTCCAACCCCCGCCTGGCAAGCCCAGGCGGGGGCTATTGTTTGGGCACGGGCAAGGCCGTCATGCGCCAGAAGCGGACGGCCAGCGCCGTTCCCGCTCCCACGAGCGCCAGGATGAAGCCGGCCCAGATGCCGGCGGGGCCCATGCCCGCCCAATGCGCCAGCACCCAGCCCAACGGCAGCGCCACGGGCCAATAGGCGATGGCCGAAACTGCCGCGGGCCATGCCGTGTCAGAAAGCCCCCGCAACGCACCCAGCATGGCAGATTGCACTGCGTCGCAGATCTGCATCGGCGCGAAGACCAGGAAGATCGCCGCTGCCACCGCGACCACCTCCGCATCCTCGATCACCAGCCGCGCGATGGCCTCGCCCCTGAACGCCAGCAGAAGCGCTGCACCCGTGAGCCAGACAAGCGCCACCGACACCGCCGCCAACGCGATGGGGCGAAGTGCATCGGCGTTGCCCGCACCACGTTCCTGCGCCACGCGGATGGCGACCGCGCCCGCCACGCCGAGGGGAAGCATGTAGAGCAGCCCGCCAATCGACTGCGCCACCTGGTTTGCTGCCAGGGCAACTGTGCCAAAGCCTCCGATCATCAGGGTCGCCACGCTGACCGAGGCAGTCTCCACCACATACATTGCGCCCAATGGCGCCCCCTCGCGCAGGGTCAGGCCGATCTCCCGCGGCTCCACCGGGCGGCGCAGGCGCAGACGCCGCATCGACGGCGCATAGAGCCACCAGAGGAACGCCGCGCCCAACGCCAGCGCCTCAGCAAGGAAGGAGGCAACCCCCGCCCCTGTGAGGCCCAGCTGCGGAAAGGGGCCGATACCCCAGATCAGCGCATAGTTGAGCGGCACGTTGATTGCCACGCCAAGAAAGGCGAAGGCGGCGCCGAGCCAGGGCCTCTCCACCGCCTCGAAGGCGGACTTGAAGGCAGTCAGCACCGAGAAGGGAACGAGGAAGGCACAGATGAAGAACCAGTAGGCCGGCATGGCGGCGATCACTTCCTCCGGCTGGCCGAGCAGCGGCAGCAGCGGCCACAGCGCCGCCATGACCAGCGCCGCGCCCACGCCGGTCAGCAGCCCCAGCGCCAGGCCGGCACGGAGAATCAGCGATATGCGCCGCCCCTGGCCCGCGCCCCAGGCTGCACCGATCCGAACCGACAGGGCGGAGATCAGGCCGTAGATCGCCGCGAAGAAGAGCATGGCCACAGCACCCGTGAGCCCCACCGCCGCAACCGGCACCGGACCGAGCGGCGCAAGCATGACCGAGTCCGTCACCCCGATGAGTGTGGAGGCTGCAAGACCCATCACGATCGGCGCCGCCAGCCCCACAATGCCGGGCACCTGCCGCCAGATGGCGCGGAGCGTCAACTGTCCCGGCACTTGCCGATCCTCCGTTTTTGACATACCGTCCGTATGTTAAATTCAATAATAACATACGGTCCGTATGTCAACTATCCAACGTGCCACCCGTGCCGAGGCCGCCGATCAGACGGCGGCGCGGCTTGTCGCCACGGCGCGCCGTGCCTTCGCCGAGAGGGGCTTCGCGCAGGTCTCACTCGATGGGCTGGCTGCCGAGGCGGGCGTCACGCGCGGCGCACTGCATCACCACTTCACCAACAAGTCCGGCCTGTTCGAAGCGGTGCTGCGCGCCGTGGATGCCGAGATCGGCCACGAACTCGACCGCCTCTACGAGGCCGAGCAGGACCGGTGGAAGGCCTTGCGCAGCTGCTTCCACGCCTATCTCGACCTGGCCCTGCGGCCGGACCGGCGGCGCATCCTGTTCCAGGACGCGCCCGCCGTGCTTGGCACCCGCGCCTTCGAAATCCTCATGGCGTCAGGCTTTGGTCCCATGGTGAGCGACCTGCGTGACCTGGTTGCTGAAGGCCGCATCCGCGCGATCCACCCAGAGGCCATGGCTCATGTCCTGAACGGCGCAGTCATGGCGCAGGTGATGTGGCTTGCCGAAGCCGAAAATGATGACGGAGACCGCCTCGCCGCCGCGCACGCCGCACTCGATGCCGTCTTCGACGGGCTGACGGCAGGTTCTCCATTGCCTGGCGAGACATCGTAATCGCAGGGAGACCCGGTTCGCCCTCACCTCGTCAGCTTGCCGAAGCGAACGCCAATACAGACCGCAGAAGACCTCCCGACAACGCGGAGCATCCGGCATCAGCCTCGACCCCAAATCGATCAGGCTCTTGAGAGACCCCAGAACGCCACGAATGCGATGATGAACAGGAATATCAACAAAAGCATTACAGGCTTGCCAGCCGACAGGACTGCCGACGGCTTCATGCTGGGGGACTCCCCCCTTGATGACACTTTCGGCGATGCGCCACCTGATGCTGGCAACTGAAAACCGGGTGAGTGCGGCTTCGTCTATAGACATATTCATAACTCGACATACGCCATAAACCGGCCCGCAAGCCACGCCCAGTGTGAGACCCTGTGAAGGCAGCAACCAAATGCCGCGCCGTGGCATATCCACTCAACTTTGTAAAATCTTACCATAAGACCTCAGTTGAAGTCCTGATCTGCGTCAATGCAGCCGAAGCCTGACAGACGTAACTTGGCATTGAGGTGAGGACATGCCGAACTGAATGAATCCTTTCATTCAGGTGGGAACAGGCATAGACTGTTCATCATCGGGTTGAACCCCGCATGTTTCACGCACCTCAATGCAACTTGCTTCTGCGACAGGGCACGCATGTGCCAGTCGACATGACGATTTTTCACATGAGGAGGCTAGAAAATGATCTTCACGCGAACAAGGATGATGGTTGCTGCCGGCATGCTGGCCGTGGCGCTATCCGCGCCTGCCATGGCCGATAATGATGACAACGGCTGGTGGCAACACTGGGGCATGGGACGGGGGATGATGGATGGCTGGGGATGGGGAGGCCCGATGATGGGCTATGGCCCCGACGCCATGCTGGACCGGATTGACGGGCGTCTTGCCTACATGAAGACCGAACTCAAGATCACCGATGCGCAGACTGCGGCATGGGATGAGCTTGCCAAGGTAATCCACGATACCGCTGAAACGCACAATGCGCTGATGACGGAAATGAAGAAGGACGTGCGCAGCGGCGACTTCTTTGAAATGCCCCTTCCGGAACGCCTCACGGTTCAGCAGACGCACATGGAAGCCCGGCTTGAGCAGATCAAGTCCGTGAAGGCCGCCGTCGACAAGCTCTATGCCCTGCTGGACGATGACCAGAAGAAGACTGCCGACGATATTGTCCTGCCCAGCATGGGTATGGGCATGGGGCGCGGCATGATGCGTTGGGACTGATTACGGGAAAGCCCGC
>CAIYXE010000437.1 GCA_903930095.1 uncultured Hyphomicrobiales bacterium | reverse complement strand
CAGATGACATTCGCTGCCGTCTCCAGGCTGACCGGCGTGACGTGGCACCGCGTCCATGCGGTCTGCTCGCACTATGTCGATCTCGCACTGGCGGATGCTGATCTCTCGGCGGTCACCTCCGTGGCCATCGATGAGACCTCCAGTCGCCGCGGGCACAATTACATCACCGTCGCAGCCGACCCTATCGAGCGGAAGGTCCTGTTCGTCACCGAGGGCAAGGATGCCGGGACGATCAAGCGGTTCGCCCAGTACCTCACCTCTCACAGCGCGACGCCGGTTCAGATCAACTCGGTGAGCATCGACATGTCTCCGGCCTTCATCAAGGGCGTCACCGCTCATCTGCCCAATGCCCGGATCACATTCGACAAGTTCCACGTCATTGCCCACGCCTCCGCGGCTATCGACCGGATGCGGAGGATCGAGGCACGGACAGATCCTAACCTCAAGGGCCTGCGCTGGTCGCTGCTGAAGGACCGCAGCAAGCTGTCCGGTGCCGACAGAGCCGACCTTGACGCCCTCATCGCCAGTGCTGCCACCAAGCGCACGGCCCGGGCATGGCTCTATCGTGAAAGCCTCCGTGACATCCTTGAGCGCAAGCAGATCAACGTCGTCTCGGCCATGCTATCGCAATGGTGCAGCAACGTGCTGCGCTCGAAGGTCGAGCCCATGAAGGAGGTAGCACGGATGATCAAAAGCCATTTCGATGGCATTGTTGCCTGGACGCAGACACGCCAGACCAACGGCTTTCTCGAGGCCTTGAACGGGCTGTTTCAGGCCGCCAAGCGCAAGGCCAGGGGGTACAAGCGGTTCAGCACCATGCGGACCGTGCTGTTCCTCATCGCCGGGAAACTCGACTTCCCGAAGATCAATGGTCACGCAGCGTAACCCACTCGTTTTTCAAAAGAGCCAGAAATTGTCACAGCAGCCATGATCATTGTCGGCCCACTCAGCCAGGTACAACCGCTCGTCGACGCGCACGGGGTTCGCCACGTCGTGACCCTGCTCGCGCCCGATACGCCGCATGACCCGCCGCGGGGGGTGGACAGCGCGCGCCACCTGAAGCTCTATTTCCATGACATCGTCCAGCACATGGACGGCCACACGCCCCCCTCCGCAGCCGATGCCGAGCGGATGATCGCCTTCTTCCAGTCATGGGACCGCGAGGCCCCGATGCTGATCCATTGCTGGGCGGGGATCAGCCGCTCCACGGCGGCCGCCTACACCGCGCTCTGCATGTTTCGTCCGCAGGCAGATGAAGGGGCGCTCGCGCAGGAGTTGCGCGCCGCCTCGCCATCGGCCACGCCGAACCGGCTCATCGTCTCGCTTGCCGACGAGGTGCTGGGGCGCAATGGACGGATGGTGAAGGCGATCGAGGGAATAGGCCGCGGGGCGGACGCCTTCGAGGGAACGCCCTTCGTTCTGCGGCCGTGAGGGATACGACCTTCCCTCCTCCCATCGCGCAACAACAGGGAAGCGGCGGAACCGCCTGGTCACATGCTCGAGACTGAGGAATCACCAAAAAGAAAGGGCGCCTGAACGGCGCCCTCTGCTCGTCAGCAATGCGTGCTGCGTCACGAATCTTCGTAGAAGATGTGCCGGCCGATCTTGACGAGGCGCTTCATGCTCTTCGCCCATTTCGGCTTGACGTAATCGGCATGGTAATTGGTGGCGGTGGTCAGCGACGCGACCTTGGCGTCTCCCGCGATCACCATCTTGGCAACCCGCTTGGCCTGGGACCAGGCGGCGGCACTCTTCACATCATCCGGAAGGCCGTCACAGGCGAAGGAGAACTGGCAGGAATTGCGCCGCCCGGAACCCTGATAGACGACGCCGCAGATGGTGTTCGGATATTCGGGATCCTTCACGCGGTTGAGCACGACCTTGGCAACCGCCACCTGGCCCAGCTCTGATTCAGAGCGCGCCTCGAAATAGATGGCGCGGGCGAGGCAGTTCTCCTCCGCCAGCTGGACGCGCCGCTGGTGGATTTCCTTCTTGGTGTCCTTGTCTTTGGCCTTGGCCGCGCTGCGCTTCAGCTTTACGGCCTTCTCGACCTGACGGGGCGACGGCGCCAGCGCCGTCCTCTCCTCAGCTTCCTCGGACTCTTCCTTGAGATTGACCGAGGCGGGCACGATCTTGACAGCCGCTTCCGCCTCATCCTGCGCATCGGGGGCCTGGGCCACGAAATCTCCCTTGCCGGCAAGGGAGATGACCTGGGTGGACGCCCGGTTCACGATATCGAGGCTGGCGGCCTGGGGCATCAGGGAACCCTTGGCCAGAATATTCGACGACGGCGAGGCCCCTCTCTCAAGCACATCGGCCGGATCGGCATTATGGGCAACGGCATTCTGCCCCATGTAATGCCCCGCAAAGGCGAAGGCCATGACAAGGAACATGCCGCCGAAGGCCATGGGGCCGTAATCGGACAGCAGACCGCGCTTGTCCTGACCGGCAAATTCCTCACGTTGGATGGCCCTTGCAGGCCCTGTTCTGCGCGCTGTTTTCTTCACTTCCCCTCGACACACCGTGGGCCGTAAATTCTTACGACGCTGTTAACACGCGGTAGTCTATGACAATCCCGTTTAACACAGGTTAACCATCCCGGCAACCCGAAGCAGCCCTTTTTCAGGCCAAAACGCGGCAGGGTAAACAACTGGTTAACACCTTGCCACAATTCGAAAAAATCAGGAATTTGAAAGGCTTGCCTGGGCCGCGGCGAGCCGCGCGATGGGCACACGGAAGGGCGAACATGACACATAGTCAAGTTTGATCTTCTCACAAAAGGCGATTGAGGCGGGATCGCCGCCATGTTCGCCACAAATGCCGGCCTTGAGACCGGGCTTGACCCCGCGCCCGCGCTCGGTGCCGATCCGCACCAGTTCGCCCACCCCCTCGATGTCGAGCGAGATGAAGGGATCGAACTTGAACACGCCCTTGGCCGTGTACTCGCCGATGAAGCGTGCGGCATCGTCACGGCTGATGCCGAAGGTGGTCTGCGTCAGGTCATTGGTGCCGAAGGAGAAGAAATCCGCCGACTCCGCGATCTCGGCAGCCATGAGCGCGGCGCGCGGCAACTCGATCATGGTGCCGACGGAATATTCGATCGTGACCCCCGTTTCCTTTGCCACTTGGCTTGCCACCGCCACCACGCGCTCCTTTACCCGGTCGAGTTCGTTGCGGGTGGCGACGAGTGGCACCATCACCTCCGGGATCGGGGCCTTGCCGGTGCGGCGGGCCACCTCGGTCGCCGCCTCGAAGATGGCGCGCGCCTGCATTTCCGCGATCTCCGGATAGGAAATCAGCAGCCTGACCCCGCGGTGGCCCAGCATGGGGTTGAACTCCTTGAGCTCTGCCACGCGCGCGCGGAGCTGGTCGGCATTGGCATTCATCTGCTCGGCCACTTCCTCGATCTCGTGGTCGGCCTGGGGCAGGAATTCGTGGAGCGGCGGGTCAAGCAGGCGGATGGTGACGGGAAGCCCCGCCATGATCTCGAAGAGTTCGATGAAGTCCTCGCGCTGCATCGGCAGGAGCTTGGCCAGCGCCGCGCGGCGCGCCTCGATCTTGTCGGCCAGGATCATCTCGCGCACCGCCTGGATGCGGCTGGCTTCGAAGAACATGTGCTCGGTGCGGCAGAGGCCGATGCCCTCGGCGCCAAAGTCACGCGCGGTGCGGGCATCATGCGGGGTTTCGGCATTGGCGCGGACACCCATGCGCCGCAACCCGTCTGCCCAGGACATCAACATGGCGAAATCGCCCGAAAGCTCCGGCTGGATGGTCGCCACCTCGCCCTTCATCACCTGGCCTGCCGAGCCGTCGATGGTGATGACGTCGCCCTTCTTCAGGTTGATGCCCATGACGCTCATGGTGCCTGCCGCATAGTCGATGCGCAGCGACCCCGCGCCCGACACGCAAGGCTTGCCCATGCCGCGCGCCACCACTGCCGCGTGAGACGTCATGCCGCCGCGCGTCGTCAGGATGCCTTCGGCGGCATGCATGCCGTGGATGTCTTCCGGGCTCGTCTCGATGCGCACCAGGAT
>CAIYXE010000436.1 GCA_903930095.1 uncultured Hyphomicrobiales bacterium | reverse complement strand
TCGTCCTCCAGCATGGCAAGCTGGAAGGCCAGCATGTCCTGCGCCTCGCCCTCGACACGCGCCATCAATGCGGCAATCTCGTCGATGGCGAGCGCAATCGCATGCCGCAGCAGCTGGTGCTCGGCATCAGGGCTCCCCGCACGGCGTTCTGCTCTTGCCGCGCGCCCGAGCTGCCGCACCGGGCCCATCCAGAGCCCGTCCGAGGCGCCCGTGCCGTGAAAGCTAGTGCCCATCGGCCGCTTCGTCGAAGTCGCGCCTGACGAGGTCCGTCACCGCGTCGACCGCCGCCTGTGCATCCCCGCCCGAGGCGCGCACGTGGAGCGTGGCATTCTGCCTGGCCTTCATCGCCATCACCTTGACGATGCTCTTGGCGTCGATCCACGGACCGTCCGCCGCCCCCGCGATCTCGATCACCGAGGAAAACCCCTTGGCAAGCTTGGTCAGCTTCACCGAGGGTCTTGCGTGAAGGCCCACGCCGTGGGTGATCACCACCGATCCTTCAGCCGTCGTGCTCATTGTGCCGAAAGCTCCTCTGCCGTGCGCTTCACGTCGGCGAGTGACCCGCCGCCCCAGGCTTCCGTTGCCGCCATCACCGCGCCCTCGACCACCGGCGCATTGCAGATCACGATCTTCGCCTGGCGTTCGGCGGGCAGCATCTCGATCGCCATCTCGCTGTTGGTCTCGGCCCCGCCGAGGTCGACGAGAATGGCGACGCCGTCCTCCGACCATGCCTGGTCGATGGCCGCCATGATCTTCTCGACGCTGGTGCCCAGCCCGCCATCGGGATTGCCGCCGCAGAAGCCCAGCGGCACCTCGTCGCCCACCATCTGGCGCACCATGTCGGCCGCACCCCTGGCGACGTCCGGCGAGTGCGACACGATGACGATTCCCACCGTCATGCCCGGCCCTCCAGCACGTCGCATACCGCCTCGATCATGATCTGGCTGGAGCGCGCACCGGGGTCCATGTGGCCGATGGACCTGTCACCCAGGAAGGAGGCGCGGCCCTTGATTGCCTTCATGGGCACTGTCGCCTGGGCCCGCTCCGCGGCAAGCGCCCTGACGCTTGCGAAGCTGGCGCCGCCGCCGCCAAGATGCGTGGCAACCGGCCCCAGCACGTCCAGCATGGTCTTGTTGTCGAAATCCGCCTTGCCGCGCGCCTTCAGCGCATCGATGGCCCCATGCAGGGCGCGCGCGAGGTCCGCCACCGCGGGATCTTCCGGCAGCTCCTTGCCGAGCGTCATGAACAGCGTGCCGTAGAGCGGCCCTGAAGCCCCGCCCACTTTCATCACCAGCGTCATGCCCACGGTCTTCAGCGCCTCGCCCAGCGGCTTGGCCAGGATCGCCGCCCGCTCCGCCAGCACCGCCTCGAAGCCGCGCTTCATGTTGAGGCCGTGGTCGGCATCGCCGATGGCCGAATCGAGGGCCGTCAGTTCGTCCGCCGCGGCAATGATCCGCGCCGCGACCACATCGAGAAGGGAATCGAGGGGAGGGGCCATGAGGCTTCGTCCTGTGTTTAGTGTTTCTGTTTACTGATCACGAGTTCACTAAACATGCAAGCCACCTGCTTCGCAGGCGCACAAAACTCGGCTCTCCCGCTGTGGTGGAGAATCACCTATGATTCCGTCATGGTAAACGCTGCGCCGAAGAGACTGTTTTTCGCCATCGCCCTGCTGCTTCTGGCAGCGGGCCCCGCCCCGGCCGATGACGTCAGAAGGGGAACCAACCTCTATTGGCGCGGCGACTACACCGCCGCCGCCGCCGTCATGCAGCCGCTGGCCCGGGACGGGAATGTTCTCGCGCAATTCGCTGTTGCCGTCATGTATGATGATGGCCGTGGCCTGCCGCAGGACTTCACCCGCGCCCTGTCGTGGTACAAGAAGGCCGCCCATGCCGGCCTCGTCGATGCGCAATACATGGTGGGCCGCTTCTATGGCCGCGGCCGCGGCGTGCGGCAGAATCCCTCCGCCGCCTTCTTCTGGTTCAATCTCGCCGCCGCGGGAGGCCACCCGCGCGCCGCCATCCTCAGGGATCAGCACCGGCTCCAGATCAGCCCCGCGCAGCGCCACCGCATGGAGGATGCAGCGGTGTCCTGGCATGAACGCCATCCCCGCCAGTTCACCTGCCGCCTCCAGCGCTGCATCTACCCGGGCTGGACGCCACGGCCGCGCTGGACAGTGCTCGATCCGGATGAGATCGTGCCACGCTGAACAAGGCCCCCCGGCATCACTCGCCCTCGACGAATACCTCAGCGCGCTTCTTCCTCACCTGCGGCAGGAGCACGATCACCAGCACCGCCACCGCCATCAGCAGCAGGGCAAGGCTGATGGGCCGGGTGAGGAAGGTCGTCGGGTCGCCGCGGCCGAGGATCATGGCGCGGCGGAGGTTTTCCTCCAGCATCGGACCCAGCACAAAGCCCAGCAGCAGGGGTGCCGGCTCACATCTGAGCTTCAGCAGAACATAGCCAAGCAGCCCGAAGAAGGCGACCGCATAGAGGTCATAGACATTGGCGTTCACGCTGTAGACGCCGATCGAGCAGAACACCATGATGATGGGAAACAGCACGTGGTAGGGCACCTTCAGCAGCTTCACCCACAGCCCGATCAGCGGCAGGTTCAGCACCACCAGCATCAGGTTGCCGATCCACATCGAGGCGATGATGCCCCAGAACAGCGCGGGCTGTTCAGCCGCGACGTTGGGACCCGGCACGATGCCCTGGATGATCATGGCCCCCACCATCAGCGCCATCACCGGATTGGCCGGAATGCCCAGCGTCAGCAGCGGGATGAAGGAGGTCTGCGCCCCGGCATTGTTGGCCGATTCTGGCCCCGCCACGCCCGCAATGGCGCCGCGGCCGAATTCTTCGGGCGTCTTCGACAGTTTCTTCTCAACCGTGTAGGAGGCGAAGGCCGCGAGGATGGCGCCGCCGCCAGGCAGAATGCCCAGCGCCGAGCCGATGGCCGTTCCGCGCAGCATCGGCGCTATCATGGCCTTCAGGTCCTCGCGGGAGGGGAACAGGCCGGTGAGCCTCGTGCCCAGCACGCTGCGGTCCTGGCCGCCCTCGAGGTTGCGGAGGATTTCCGCAATGCCGAAGACGCCCACCGCAAGCGCCACGAAATTCAGCCCGTCGGCATATTCGGTGACACCCAGGTTGAAGCGCGGCGTGCCGCTGTAGATGTCGGTGCCGACAAGGCCCAGCAGCAGCCCCAGCACCACCATGGCCAGCGCCTTCAGGATCGACCCATGCGCCAGTGCAATGGCGGAGACGAGCCCCAGCACCATCAGCGAGAAATACTCCGCCGCGCCGAATTTCAGCGCAATGACGGTCAAGGGTGGCGCGAAGATCGCCACCAGCAATGTGGCGACCGTTCCGGCGAAGAATGAACCCAGTGCCGCCACCGCCAGCGCCGTTCCCGCCTTGCCGCGCCGCGCCATCTGATAGCCGTCGATGGCGGTGACGGCGGAAGAGGATTCGCCCGGCATGTTGATGAGGATGGCCGTTGTCGACCCGCCGTACTGCGCCCCGTAATAGATTCCGGCCAGCATGATGAGGGAGGAAACGGGCTCCAGCTGGAAGGTGATCGGCAGCAGCATGGCGATCGTCGCCGTGGCGCCGATCCCCGGCAGCACGCCGATCAGCGTTCCGAGGATGACACCGATCAGGCAGAACAGCAGGTTCTCAGGCGAGGCGGCGGTGGCAAAGCCCAGGGCGAGGTTCGAGAGGAGGTCCATGCCGCGCCGTCCTCAGCTGAAGGCAAGCCAGGGGCCGAAGCGGCGGAACGGCAGGCCCAGCCCATAGCTGAACACCAGTGTGGAAAAGACCGTCAGCACCACGGCCAGCAGCAGCGCCCAGTGCAGCCTCATCTTGAAGGAGGCCATGGCGGCGATGATCGTCGTCAGGAAGATTGCGGGCACGAAGCCCAGTCCCTGCACGGTGAGCCCGAAGAACACAGGCGCCGGAAGAATGAACATCATGCCCCGCCAGGCATATGCACCGATTGCGCCCCCCGCCTTGTTGACGGCTGAAGCGAGGATCGCCAGCCCCAGCAGCATGAGGATGCCGGACAGCAGCAGCGGAAAATAGCCCGGCCCCATCTTGAAAGCCGTGCCGAGCTCGAGGTTCAGCGCCTGCACGCCGAAGAACAGGCCGGAGGCGATGAACAGCGCGCCCGCAATGGCATCCGTTGCGTCAAGGCTCTTGAGTGTCATGCTGGAGATTACTCCACCGTACCGTGAGGACGTGCAAGGCCTTGACGACAAGTCCCCGGCACTGGGCGCCGGGGTCTGTCGCGAAACTCAGTCGGCGTAGACGCCGGCCTTGTCGATCACCGTCTTCCAGCGCGGGATCTCGGCCTCGAGCCTAGCATTGAGGGCCGCGGGCGTTGCATCCGCGGCGGAGGAGGGCGCCGTGCCGAGTTCCGCAAAGCGCGCAACCACGTCCGGGTTGGCCAATGCCTTCTGCAGCGCGGCGGACAGGCGCTCGTTCACCGCGGCCGGCGTGCCTTTCGGCGTATAGATGCCATGCCAGACCGAAACGTCGAAGCCCGCAAGGCCGCTCTCGATTGCGGTCGGCAAGTCAGGCAGAATCGCAAGGCGCGCGGGCGTCGTCACCGCATAGGCCTTGATGGTGCCGCCCTTGATCTGCTCTGTCGTGTTGGTGGTCTGGTCGCACATGAAGTCGACCTGGCCACCGAGGAGATCGGTCATTGCGGGGCCCGTGCCCTTGTAGGGAACGGTCGTCAACTGTGCCTCGATCGCGCTCATGAACATCATGCCGCACAGGTGCGAGGCCGCGCCGATTCCGGCATTGGCCATGGTCACCGTCGCTGCATTGGCCTTCACGTGGTCCATGAAGGACTTGAAGTCGCCGGGCGGAAAGTCCTTGCGCGCCACGATGGTCATCGGCACTTCCGTCACCAGGCCCACATATTCGAAGGCGTTGAGCGGGTCATAGGCCAGCTTGCGATAGAGCGTGGCGCTGGTCGCCATGCCGATGTGGTGCAGCAGCACGGTGTAGCCGTCGGGCTCGGCGGTTGCCACCTTGCCAGCGCCCAGCGTTCCGCCTGCACCGCCAACATTTTCCACCACGATCTGCTGGCCGAGGTCGGCCGACATCTTCTCGGCGATCAGGCGCGCCACCGTATCCGTCGGTCCACCGGCCGAGAACGGCACCACCATGTTGATCTGCCGCTCGGGATAGGAATGTGCGAAAGCTCCCGACACCGCGAAAACCGTGCCGGCCGCAAGGCCGAGGAGCGTCTTGTAGAATGCCATGTGTTCCTCCCAGAATTGAATGTCGATGTCACATCCGCCTTGCAGGCTCTTCAAGGCCGCTGCGGTCAAAGGTCAGGAAAAGCCCTCCTGTACGGTTCGGCAAGCCTGGGCGGCAGTCAAGAGCACGCTTCATGGCCCCCTCCCTCTATCCTGGGTGGAAAGGGAAACATCGCCTGTCTTGCCATGGGTGGATTTCCACCCATCGGGCGCGATCCTATTCGCCCGCGCTGTCACCTTCCAGGAATCAGGCTGCGCTCATGATCCGCCATCCTGAGGGCAAGCCTGGTGACGTCGCGCGCCGCCTCGTTGTCTGCCCCATGCTCCAGCTCCAGCAGGATGAGGATGCAAGACAGCGAGTGGAAAACTTCCCAGACCCATCTTGAAGGCCGCGCCAAGTTCGAGTTTCAGCGCCTGCACGCCGAGGGCGATGAACAGGGCCCCTGCAATGGCATCCGTAGCGTCAGGGCTCTTGCGTGTCGTGTTGAAGGTTACCTCGCCGAGCCGTGAGGAAGTGCAAGGCCTTGCAAGGTTTTCCAGCGCGGAATCTCGGCCTCGAGCCTGGCCCTGAGGGCCGCGGGCGTTGCGTCCGCGGCGGCGGAGGGCTCGGTGCCGAGTTCCGCGAAACGCGCAATCACGTCAGGATTGGCCAGCGCCTTCTGCAGCGCGGCGGACAGGCGCTCGTTCACCGCGGCCGGCGTGCCCTTCGGCGTAAAGATGCCATGCCAGACCGAAACGTCGAAGCTGACAAGGCCGCTCTCGATTGCGGTCGGCAGATCAGGCAGCACTGCAAGGCGCGCGGGCGTCGTCACCGCATAGGCCTTGATGGCGCCGTCTTTGATATGCTCCATCGAGTTGGTGGCCTGGACGCACATAAAGTCGAACCGGCCGGCAAGGAGATCGTTCATCGCGGGGCTGGAACCACTGTAAGGAACGGTCTTCAGCTGTGTCTCGATCTCGCTCATGAACAACATGCCGCAGAGATGCAGTGCTCCGCCAACGGTCGCAGTGGCCATGGTTACCGTTGCTGCATTGGCTTTCAGGTAATCGATAAGCGAATTGAAGTCGCCGGGCGGAAAGTCCTTGCGCGCCACGATGATCATCGGCACATCTGTCACAAGGCCCACATATTCGAAGGCGGTCAGCGTATCATAAGGTAACTCGCTGTACAGTACGTCGCTGGTCGCCATGTAGATGGTGTGCAGCAGCACGGTGTAACCGTCGGGTTCGGCGGATGCCACCTTGCCCGCACCCAGCGTACCGCCCGCACCGTTGATGTTTTCCACCACGATCTGCTGGCCAAGGTCAGCCGACATCGCATCGACGATCACGCGCGCCACATCATCCGTCGATCCACCTGCCAGGAACGGAACGACCATGTTGATCTGCCGCTCGGGATAGGATTGCGCGAACGCGCCTGACACCGCGAGAACCGTGCCGGCCACTAGGCCGAGAAGCGTCTTGTGTAATGTCATGTGATCCCCAAAAGACAAATAACGACGTTGCATCCGCATGACAGGTTCTTCAAGGCCTCCACGGTCAATTTCAGGATAAGCCTTCCCACACGGTTCGGCAAGCTTGGGCGGCCGTCAACAGCGTGTTCCACGGTACATGTCCTGCTATCTTGGGTGGAAAGAAAAACATCGCCTTGCTTATCATGAGTGGCTTTCCAACCATCGGGCGCGATCCTATTCGCCCTCGCTATCACCTTCCAGGATCAGCCGCCGGTCCAGCCCGTGCTTCTGCATCTTCTCATAAAGTGTCTTGCGGGAAATTCCGAGCGTCTCGTAGACAGCCCGAAGCCGCCCGCCATGCGCGGCAATCGTGGCGGCGATCAGGCTGCGCTCATAATCCGCCACCTTGCGCGCAAGCCTGGTGCCGTCGCGCGCCGCCTCGGTGTCTGCCCCATGCTCCAGCCCCAGCACGAAGCGTTCGGCGGCGTTGCGCAACTCCCGTACATTGCCCGGCCATTCCTGGCCGGAAAGCCTGGCCAGCAGCTCCGGCGGCGCCTTCTTCTCGTCCATCCGGTGGCGGGCCGCCGATTCCCGCACCAGCTGGAGAAACAGCTGCGGAACATCCTCGCGCCGCGCCCGCAACGGCGGCACGCGCAGCATCGCCGCGTTCAGCCGGTAGTAGAGGTCGGCCCGCAGGCGCCCTGCCGCCATCTCCGCCTCAGGGTCTGCCTTGCTGGTGGCGATGAAGCGCACATCCAGTTCCACCGGCTCGTTGGAGCCGAGCCTGGTGATCACCCGCTCCTGCAGCACCCGCAGCAGCTTTGCCTGCAGGCCCACCCGCATGGAGCCGATCTCGTCCAGCAGGATGGTGCCGCCGCGTGCATGCTCGAACTTGCCATAGCGAGACCGCACGGCGCCGGGAAAGGCGCCTGCCTCATGGCCGAACAGCTCGCTCTCGATCAGCGTCTCGGGAAGCGCCGCGCAGTTGATGGCGATGAAGGCCCGCCCCGCCCGCCCCGAAAGATCATGCAGGGTGCGCGCCACCACTTCCTTGCCCACGCCCGTATCCCCGACGATCAGCGTATCGGCATCGCTGGGGCCGATGGCCCGCACGCGGGCGCGCAATTCCACCATCGCGGCACTGCGGCCCGGCAGCCGCGCCTCGATGTCGTCACGCTTGCCCGCCACCGCGCGCAGCCTGCGGTTCGCGATCACCAGGCTGCGGTGGTCCAGCGCCCTGCGCAGAACGGCGGTCAGGTACTGGGTGGTGAAAGGCTTCTCGATGAAGTCATAGGCGCCGCGCCGCATGGCCTCCACGGCGAGCTGCACTTCCGCATGGCCCGTGACCAGGATCACCGGCAGCTCGGCATCCATCTCGTTGAGCGTCTGCAGGAGGCTCATGCCGTCCATCCCCGGCATGCGGATGTCGCTGACGATGACGCCATTGAAGCCGGGCCCGGCCCGGGCCAGCGCATCCTCCGCGGCGGCAAAGCTGTCGACGGTGAGCCCCGCAAGCTCCAGCGCCTGCTCGGTCGACCGCCGCATCTGCTCGTCGTCGTCGATGAGCAGCACCCGGGCACCCGTTCCGTCCTCGCCGCTCATTCCGCCGCTGCCCGCATCGCGCCGGAGGCCTGCAGCAGCAGCGTGAACACGGCGCCGCCCGCGGGATCGTTGGCGAGAGAGAGATCGCCGCCGAAATCCTTCATGATGTTGTAGGAGATGGACAGGCCGAGCCCCAGCCCCGAGCCCACCTGCTTCGTCGTGAAGAACGGGTCGAAGATGCGATCCGCGATCGCCGCCGGAACGCCCGGTCCATGGTCGCGGATGCGCAGTGCAACCGTCCTGCCGTCACACGCTGCGGACACCTCCACGCGCGGGTCATCCCGCCCCTCCATCGCGTCAGCCGCGTTCGACAGCACGTTGACGATCACCTGCTGCAGCCGCACGGCCACACCCCGCACCGGCGGCAGGCCGTGGGGCAAGTTGACCGCGACGCTCACCCCGGCGGCAGCCAGGCGCGGCCTGGCGATGTCCAGGGCCTCCGCCACGGCCTGGTTCAGGTCGATCTCCTGCAGCGCCTGGTTGGGCTTTCGCGCCACGTTGCGCAGGTGCTTTCCGATCATCGCCATCCGGTCCACCAGCGACAGGATCTGCGCCACGTTCTCGCGCGCCCGCACCGTGTCGCCACGGTCGATCAGGATCGTGGCGCTGTCAGCATAGTTGCGTGCCGCCGCCAGAGGCTGGTTGATCTCGTGTGACAGCGCCGCCGACATCTGCCCCAGTGCTGCAAGCTTTCCGGCCTGGATCAGGTCCGCCTGGGTGCGGCGAAGCTCCTGTTCGGTCAGCCGGCGTTCCGCGATTTCGGTTTCGATCCGGCGGTTGACGCGCGCCAGGTCAGCGGTGCGCTCCTCCACCCGGCGCTCAAGTTCTGCCCGGCTCCGGCGCCGCTGCATCACCAGCACGGCAGCAAATCCGGCGGCACACATGAGCAGCAGTGTGGCCGCCAGCACGATCCGCACCTGCGCCCGCAGAGAGGCCGTGTCGAGCAGCACCCGCACCGTCCAGCCCGCATCGGGCATCAGCTGGCTCTGCAGGATGTATTCGTGGCGCAGCCCGTCCGCGGCGGTGAGCGTCATCAGCGGAATGTCCTGCTCGACCGCGGTATCCTGCGGCAGGGGTTTCAGCTCTGCCCCGGCATAGCGGCGGGATTTCTGAAGCATTTCCAGCCGCTCTGCCGTCAGCGGCAGCAGACCTGCATAGAGCCAGCGCGGATCGGAGGAAAGAAAGATGATGCCATCCGGATCCGACACGATGATGCGATGCTCGTCATCGCGCCAGGCGGCCTCGATGTGGTCCAGCCCCACCTTGAAGGCGATCACCCCTGCGACCTGGCCCCCGCCGTCACGGATCGGTGCCGCGAAATAATAGCCCCGCACGCCGGACGTCGTGCCGAGCGCGAAGAAGCGCCCCTGTCCGCCCTGCACGGCGTCACTGAAATAGGGGCGGTAGGTGAAGTTTTGGCCGATGAAGCTGTCGCTCCGGTCGAAGTTGCTGGCGGCGATCGTGTCTCCCCTCAGGTCCATCACGTAGATGTCGGAGGACTGGAGCACGCCGTTCGTCTCCTTCAGCCAGCGGTTCATTGCCGCGCGGTGGGTGAGGTTGCCCGGCTCCGTCACCAGCCGCACGATGTCGTGGTTCTCGGCCAGCAGCCGGGGCAGCGCCTCATAGCGCTTCAACTGGCCGTCCAGCACATTCACCGTCAGGCGCAGCGCCGTCTCGGCGCGGGTCAGTCCCTCGGCCAGATAATGTCGCGTCGCCAGCCTCTCGGCTCCGGCCAGCAGCAGCGCCACCACCGCCAGCCCGGCAAGGGCCAGCGGGAACAGCCACGGCGATGTCCGGCGCGACGTCATGGCATCAATGTGGCGCGAAGAAGAGGCCCGGCACAAGCCCCGCCCCGCATGCATCTTTCCGGCCACCAGAAGCGCCCGCATCCTGCACGGAGATGATGGCCCGCCGGAGATAATGAGACGGAGTACCTCTATGTGATTGTTATAGTTCTTGTTTTAAAAAACTATAGCCGCGCCGGGACGTCACGGCGCGATCCCTTTGGGAGAATGAGCCCGCATTTTGCACGAAGAGGTGACGGACTGATCTGGATTGCCGTACAAGACGAATGCGGCCCGAAGCGTCGTCTGGAAGGGATATTCATCATGACAGATCAGCCAAACCTCGATCGTCGCGATTTCATGCTCGCAACCATCGGCGGCGCTGCGGCATCAGTTGCCCTGTCGCCGGATCATGCTGCGGCACAAACCGCGGCTGCCAGATTGCCGGGAGGAACCATCTACACAGGCGATGTCATCCACGAAAAACCGGTCGTCAGTGCGCTCGGTGTTGCCGATCTTGAACCGGGTAAGCTCCATCGCCTCTACTTCCGCGGTGTCGAAGGGCCCTCGGGTCAGCCTTGGCTGGTGTCGGTCGCCGTCCTGCGGGGGGCGAAGCCGGGCAGGCGCATCACGCTGGTCAGCGGTGTCCACGGTGATGAGATGAGTTCCATCCACGCCGTCCAGACCATCATGAACGGACTCGACCCGGCGGTGATGAGCGGCACCGTCATGGCCGTCTTTGACGTATCGCGCCCTGCGATCGAAAGCATGGGCCGGCGCTGGCCCAACTCCGGCCGCGGTACAGACCTGGTTGACCTCAACCGTGTCTGGCCGGGTGACGAGAACGGCCCGGGCGCGCCTGCACGCCATGCCGGTCTTCTGTTCAATCGGCTGATCCGCCCGAACTCGGACTATGTTCTTGATTTTCATACCGGTACAACCGGTATCGATGCCACGGCCTTTCACCTGGCAGACATGACCGTGCCGGAGGTCAGAGCCATGGCGGAACTCTTCCCGATCGACCAGATCTTCGACAGTACCGGATATCCCGGTCTCCTCACCGAGGCACTTTCCCGGGTGGGCATCCCGGCCTTTACGCCCGAGATCGGCAATGCCCGGAGCCTTGATCTCTCGATGATCCCTCTCTTCGTGGAGGGCACGATGAACGTGCTCAAGTTGCACGGCATCATCGCGGGCCCGATTGGACTCACCGGACGCGATACCGGGATTTTCGTCGGCAATGCCCTGTTCCCGGTGTTCGCCACCGAAGGCGGCATCGTCGAACATCTCGTGCAGTTGGCGGACGCGGTAAGCACCGGTCAGAAAATCGCACTCCAGCGCAACATGTTCGGTGAGATCGTCGCGGAGTATAGCAGCCCGGTCGATGGCGAGATTGGCGGCATGCGCAGCGACGCCACGTCGGAGCCCGGCAATGTGATCTGCTTCATTCTGTTCAACCGGCCGGCCCCAGTTGAGGACGAAGCCTATCCAGAATAACGCACATCCGGCCACGCGCTGCCCCCAAGAAGCGGTGGCCAGACGCTCAGTCCCAGTTCGGCGAATTCCTCATCGGAGCGAGGCAGCAATCTTTCCCGCTCATCATCAAGGTTGAGCGCCATAGGTGACAGTCATGGGATTCTGGATTGCGATCGTCACGGCTTGTTTGATGAAGCTTGTTGGCTTTGAGTAGACCACGCCCGGGGTCGGGTTGTTTCCTGGGCCACCTGGGTTGTAGAAGGGCTTATAGTTCGATTTGTTTGAAGGAACCAATACGTACTTGATGCGCTTCATGACAGCCTCATCCCCTTTCAGAATGATGTCGATTTGGTTGTCATGGTCCTCAACATAGGAATCATCGTAACTGTCTTGAGCGACAGAAAGGTCAGCAAGCCCAAGTATTCGAATGGAGCCCGCTTTCAGCTTGTAGGTCGTGTTGGTTTTGGTCAGGCTTACGATCCGGCCACCAACGTCCGTAACCTGGATTTGGAAAAAACTTTCGAACTCGGTTGGGTAGAGAGAGCGAACGCCATCCGGTGAAAATCCTCCCGTGGTCAGCACGCGGAGCCGGTATTGAGCGCTGTTCCCGTAGAGCGCGTCCCCATCATTTGGCGTTAACCCACCCGTCCAGACAGCCGGGCCGCCTTCCCCCACCGTCGAGAGAACACTCAATTTCGCCGCACAGAGTGTGGGGCCCGCGTAGTAGCCTGTCAGTGGCTTTATGCCATTCCCGTAAGAAAAACCGGCAGCAATTTTCTTCTGTCCGCCGGGTCCCACCAGCGTGAGCGGGGTGTCATCTCTGAGGATTCTCAATCTGACCGGATAAACAGCGCCTGGATATCCTGGCGTAATTCGATTTCCGAATTTCTGACTGACAATAACAACGGTACTGCGTTCATTGTACTCGCTATTGGGGGCTATGGACGCGCCATCTGCGATAACCCGCTCTCCCGTGTTGAGTGTGACCTCAAAGTCAGAGCCATCAACCGTGCTGGGCAAAACGGGCCAGCTAAACACAACCGGAAAGCCACCAGCGCCAACAATGTTTGTGTCATAGGCGATGTACATCGCCGTGGGTGTGGCCGACGAGGTGTAAGCCCTGAGAGCGGGATCGGGGTTCGTTGTGCTTAAAACTTCCCAGGCTCCCCCAAACTGTGCATTTGC
>CAIYXE010000435.1 GCA_903930095.1 uncultured Hyphomicrobiales bacterium | reverse complement strand
TGCCGCCCGCCGTGAACGCGGTGCTGGAAGGCGTGATGGTGGCAACCGTCCGCAACCCCTCCTGCCGCATCCACGGCTGGTCGGTGGCGGCTGGTGTGGCGGCCGTGCAGGGTGGCGAAAAGGCCGGCAAGGACATTCCGGACTTCATCCTCGCCGACGGCCCGGTCATCACCAAGGAAACCGCTGCAGGCCACCTCTGGCTGCAGAAGAACTTCCTGATCTGATCCGGCACATATGTCGGATCCAGCACAACATGCGAGCGGGGGCGGTACGCCCCTGCTCGAACTTCATGACGTCTCGAAGCACTTCGGCGGCGTGATGGCGCTGAAGAACGTCGACTTCACGCTCGAGGCCGGGGAGATCCACGGCCTGGTGGGAGAGAACGGCGCCGGAAAATCCACCACGATGAAGATCATCGCCGGTGTCCACACCGAATTCGACGGCGTGATGAAGATCAAGGGGCGCGCGGTGCGGCTGCGCTCGGCGCGCGATGCGCTCGACAACTCCATCGGCATGGTGCACCAGGAACTCTCGATCGTTCCCGATCTGACGGTTGCCGAGAATGTCTTCCTCGGAAGCCAGCCGCTGACCGCGCTTGGCACCGTCGACTGGGGCCACATGAACCGCGAGGCGAAGAAGCTGATCGCCAGCCTGGGCCTCGACATCGACCCCACCACCACCATGGGCTCTCTCCCCGTCGGACTGCAGCAGCTCGTCGAACTGTCGCGCGTGCTCTTTTCGGGCGCTCAGATCATCATTCTGGACGAGCCGACCTCCGCCCTGTCGCCGCCTGAGGTGAAACAGCTCTTCGCGGTGCTGCGCAGGCTGCGGGCAGAGGGCCGCTCCATCATCTTCATCTCGCACTTCCTCGACGACGTGCTCGACATCTCGGACCGCGTGACCGTGTTCCGCAACGGCCAGAAGGTCATCACCGAGGACACGAAGAACCTGACGAAGGATCTCGTCATCTCCCACATGATCGGGCGTGGCTCCAAGGGCATGCACATGGGCGAGGAGGCGGAACTCAAGGGCGACGACAAGAAGCCCGTCGTGCTTTCGGTCGAAGGCGTCAGCGACGGGCGCAACCTGCGTGACTTCTCGATCGATCTCCGCGCGGGCGAGATCACGGGGGTCTATGGCTTCATGGGCTCAGGGCAGATCGAACTCGCCCGCGCGCTGTTCGGCAAGGTGCCGCTGCGGCGCGGCGGCCTGAAGCTTGACGGCAAGCCGGTGAAGTTCAGGTCCACCGCGGCGGCGCGTGCCGCCGGCATCGCCTTCGTTCCGGAAAACCGGCGGATGATGCTGTTCCGCCAGGAGCCCGTCTACAAGAACGTCTCGATTGCCATTCTCGGCCGCATCCACCGGCTGCTGGTGAAGCCGCGCGAGGAAAAGCGCATCACCGAGGCCCACATCAAGGACCTGCAGATCAGGCCGCCGCGCACGGCCATTCCGCTGGGCTCGCTGTCCGGCGGCAACCAGCAGAAGGTGGCGCTGGCGAAATGGCTCACCCATTTGCCGCGCGTGCTGATCCTGTCGGAGCCGACGCGCGGCATGGATGTGGGCGCCAAGGAAGACGTGATCCGCATCGTCAAATCGCTGCGCGACAAGGGCGTGGCGATCCTGGTGCTCTCGACAGAGCCCGAAACCATCCTGACGCTCGCCGACCGCGTGACCGTCATCAAGAAGGGAACCGTGGCCCGCCAGTTCTCGACGGGCCACATCGAGAAGGCCGACCTGCTGTCGGCAGCCTGACCAAGGGGAGATTGAACGGAATGTCGACGGCAGAGACAGTTGCACCGAAGAGCTTCAACCTGAAGCGCTTCCTCGCGGACCAGTTGCGCAACATCGCGCCGGTGTTCACGCTGGTGGCGCTCGTCATCTTCTTCAGCTTCGCGAGCGATACGTTCTTCACGCTCGACAATGCGCTGAACATCATCCGCCAGCTGTCGATCACCGGCATCATCGCGGTGGGCCTCACCTATGTGATCCTCACGGCGGAGATCGACCTCTCGGTGGCGGCGGTGGCCAATGCGGTTGGCATCACGGTGGCCTATTTCACCATCCAGCCGGATTATGTGAACATCGCCAACCTGCCCATGCAGGGCTGGATCGCCATCATCCTGGCGCTGGCCGCGGCCTTCGCCTTCGGCCTCGTCACCGCGGGTGGCATGACCATCATCGGCATTCCCTCCTTCATCATGACGCTTGCCATGATGCAGATCGCCAATGGTGTCTCCGCCATGCTGGTGCGCGGCCAAATCGCCTACCAGTACCCCGACCTCATCACCACGCTGGGCTCCGGCACGGCGTTCGTCATCCCGCTCGGGATCGATGCGGCGGGCAAGGCCATGTTCATTCCCATCGGCTGGACGATCATCGTCTGCATGCTGTTCCTGCTCGTCGGCCACCTGGTTCTCAAATATACGCGCTATGGCCGCTACATCTACATGGTGGGCGGCAACCGCGAGGCGGCGGAATACTCCGGCGTGAACGTCAAGTTCATCATCGGTTCGGTGATGGTGATCTGCGCCGTCTGTTCCGGTGTGGCCGGCATGCTGGGTGTGGCCTATTTCGGTTCGGCCCAGCAGAACCAGTTCGACACCTTCCTGCTTGACGCTATTGCGGCCGTGGTGGTGGGCGGCACCTCGCTGTTCGGCGGCAGGGGCGGCATCGGGAACACGATCATCGGGCTCCTGGTGCTGGGCGTCGTCAACAACGGGCTGGACCACGTACAGATCGACAGTTTCCTCAAGATCCTGATCCGCGGATTGATCCTGCTCGCGGCCCTCATCATCAACGTCTATGCCCAGGTGCTGAAGGAAAAACAGTCGGATCTGGATTGACATAAATTCCCCCTCGCCCCCACGCATGTGGGGGAGAGGGTCGGGTGAGAGGGTGTTTCCGCAGGCACGCCCTCAGAACTTGACTCGCGGACGCACCCCCTCACCCCTTCCCTCTCCCCCTGCGGGGGCGAGGGGGATTTGATCCGGCTCTCCGCTGCTGCGTAAAGAGGCCATGACCTCCCCATCTCTCTACTGGCTCCGCAACGACCTGCGCCTTGCCGACAATGCGGCCTTGACCGCAGCGGCGGCGCAGGGTCCCGTGATCTTCCTCTACGTCCTCGATGACGAGACGCCGGGCGACTGGCGCCTCGGCGGCGCCTCGCGCTGGTGGCTGCACCACAGCCTCACGTCGCTGTCGGCCAAGGCGCCACTGACGCTGAGGCGCGGGCCTGCGGACAAGGTGATCGCTGAGGTGCTGAAGGAGACGGGTGCCGGATCCGTCCACTTCACCCGCGACTATGCGCCGTGGTCCGGTGCGCTGGAGCGGCGTGTGAAGGCCGCCTGCGAGGCCTCAGGTGCCGCCTGCCACCGCTACGGCGGATTCCTGCTGCATGAGCCGGAGGCGATCCGCAATGGTTCGGGCGAGCCCTATCGCGTCTACACCCCTTTCTCGAAGGCCTGCTTCGCAACAGGCGAGCCGAAGCCACTGAAGCCTGTTCCCGCCTTCACATCATTCGCGGCCAAACTCGCCAGCGACCGCCTGGACGATTGGGACCTGCTTCCCACCAAGCCCGATTGGGCCAAGGGCTTCTCCGGGTTCTGGACACCCGGCGAAGAAGGTGCCGCCGCACGCCTCAAGGCCTTCATCGCAGATGGTCTCACGCATTACGCCGATGAGCGTGACAGGCCGGACCGCGATGTCACCTCCCGCCTCTCACCCCACCTGCGCTTCGGCAACATCAGCCCCGCCCAGTGCTGGCACGCGGTGCGCGCCGCACAATTCAAGTCGGGTGGCAAGCTCGACAAGACAGCGGAGAAATTCCTGAAGGAAATTCTGTGGCGGGAATTCTCCTACCACCTGCTCCATCACTGGCCGACACTTCCCACCGAACCCTTCCGGCCAGAGTTCCGCGCCTTCCCCTGGGCGGAGGATGGCGAGGGCCTTGCCGCCTGGCAGAGGGGCCGCACCGGTTACCCCATCGTCGATGCAGGCATGCGTGAGCTGTGGGCCACCGGCACCATGCACAACCGCGTGCGCATGATTGCGGCCTCGTTCCTGATCAAGGATCTGCTGATCCCTTGGGCTGAAGGCGAGCGCTGGTTCTGGGATACGCTGGTCGATGCCGACATCGGCAGCAATTCCGCAAGCTGGCAATGGGTGGCGGGCTGCGGGGCGGATGCCGCGCCCTACTTCCGCATCTTCAACCCGGTGCTGCAGGGCGAGAAATTCGACGGCCAAGGCACATATGTGCGCAAATGGGTGCCGGAGCTGGCGCGCCTGCCCAACCAGTTCGTGCACAAGCCGTGGGAGGCGCCGCGCCTGGTGCTGGATGCAGCGGGTGTTGAACTGGGACGGAACTACCCGCATCCTGTGGTGGACCACGGGCAAGCGCGCGACAAGGCGCTTGCCGCATTCAAGCAGATCAAGGGGGCAGCATGACGAAGATACTTGGCATCAGCGGTTCGCTGCGGAAGGCGTCCTCCAACACCGGCATGCTGCGTGCGCTGCAGGCCATGGCGCCCGGCCATGTATCCGTCGAAGTGGCAACATTGCACGGCATTCCGCTGTTCAACGAGGATGATGAGGCAGCGACGGGCAAGCCCGAGGCAGTCACCGCGCTGGGCGAGAAGATCCGCGCGGCGGATGGCGTCGTGATCGCCTGCCCCGAATATAACTTCTCCTTCACCGGCGTGTTGAAGAACGCCAACGACTGGCTCTCGCGCGGTGGCTCACCCTTCCGCTGGAAGTGCGTGGGGATCGTGGGCGCGGGCGGCGGACAGTTCGTGGGCACGGCACGCGCGCAATATCACCTGCGCCAGAACCTGCAGGCGCTGCAGGCCATCACCATGCCGAGGCCTGAGGTCTTCGTGAATCACAATGAGGAAAAGTTCGACGCAGACGGAAACCTCACCGACGCCGAAACGCAGCGTTATCTCGCGAAGTGGTTCGAGGCGTTTCTGGAGTGGGTGGAGAAGCGGCCGTGACCAAAGATCCGTCATTCCGGCGAAGGCCGGAATCCAGCTTTGCTGACCCTGAAGCTGGATCCCGGCCTTCGCCGGGATGACGGCCATAATCGGTTAGACCGCGATGCTCATCGCCGCCGTCCGGATCGCACGGATTTCCTCCGCATAGCTCTTCGCCTTGAACACCGCCGAGCCCGCCACAAGCACATTGGCCCCGGCACGCGCCACTTCCGCCGCGTTGGCGCGGGTGATGCCGCCGTCGACCTCAATATCGATGTTCCGCCCACGCACCATGTCACGGACCTCTGCGATCTTCTCCAGCATGGCGGGTATGAAGGACTGGCCGCCGAAACCGGGGTTCACCGTCATCACCAGGATGAGGTCCAGCCGGTCCAGCACATGCTTCAGCACGGAGGCGGGTGTTCCCGGATTGAGCGAGACGCCGGCCTTCTTGCCCATGGCACGGATCGTCTGCAGTGAACGGTCGAGATGCGGGCCTGCCTCCGCATGCACCGTGATCAAATCCGCCCCCGCCCTGGCGAAGGCCTCGAGATAGCGGTCCACCGGCGCCACCATCAGGTGCACGTCAAACAGCTTCTTCGTCACCGGGCGGATCGCCTCGATGATGGGAAAGCCAAAGGAGATGTTGGGCACGAAGTGCCCATCCATCACATCGATGTGGATCCAGTCGGCGCCCCCCTCGTCGATGGCGCGGACTTCATCGCCCAGCCGCGCGAAATCTGCGGCGAGGATGGAGGGCGAGACGAGGAGGGGCCGCGTCATGGATGTCAGCCGATCAGCTTGCCGAAGTGCACGGCGGTGTCGCCCATGCGGTTCGAGAAGCCCCATTCATTGTCGTACCAGGAGAGGATCTGCACGAAATTGTCGTCCATCACCTTGGTCTGGTCGAGGTGGAAGACGGAGGAGTGCGGATCGTGGTTGAAGTCGATGGACACGTTGGGCTTCGCCGTGGTGCCGAGGATGCCCTTGAGAGGGCCGCTGGCGGCGGCCTTCAAGATCATCTCGTTCACTTCTTCCTTCGTCGTCTTGCGCTTGGCGATGAATTTGAGATCGACGACGGATACGTTCGGCGTCGGCACGCGCATGGCGAAGCCATCGAGCTTGCCCTTGAGCTCGGGAAGCACGAGGCCCACGGCCTTGGCGGCACCCGTGGAGGTGGGGATCATGGACAGCGCCGCGGCGCGGGCGCGGTAGAGGTCCTTGTGCATGGTGTCGAGCGTCGGCTGGTCGCCGGTGTAGGAGTGGATCGTCGTCATCATGCCCTTTTCGATGCCGATCCCGTCATTCAGCACCTTGGCCACAGGCGCGAGGCAGTTGGTGGTGCACGACGCGTTCGAGATCACCATATGATCCTTGGTGAGCTTGTCGTGGTTCACGCCATAGACCACCGTGAGGTCGGCGCCATCCGAGGGGGCCGAGACGATGACGCGCTTGGCGCCCGCCGAGAGGTGGGCCGCCGCCTTGTCGCGCGCGGTGAAGATGCCGGTGCATTCAAGCGCAATGTCGACGCCTAAGTCCTTCCAGGGCAGCTGGCTGGGGTCCTTGATGGCGGTGACCTTGAACTGGTCTGAGCCAATCGAGATCGAATCGCCCTTCACCGCCACTTCGTGTGGGAAGCGGCCATGGATGGAGTCGAACTGCAGCAGGTGGGCGTTGGTTTCCACCGGGCCCAGGTCGTTGACCGCGACGATGTCGATGTCTTTGCGTCCCGATTCGTAAATGGCGCGGACAATATTGCGGCCGATGCGGCCAAAGCCGTTGATGGCGACACGGACTTTCGTCATGAGGCAAGGTCTCCGGTTGACGGGCGGGTTGATTTCCGCGGCATTTATAGTGATTTCGCTGCGGCGCGGAAGAGGAAATCTGAGGTGCGCAACTCAAGCGCCGGGCGCGAAGTGCCTTGGAAAGAGGGCGGCAAGTGCCGCCATGATGATCTTGTGGGCATCCGACGCTGTGACCCGGTCACTGTTGCCCGCGCCGCGGGCGGCAAGGCCCAGCCACAGCCCGTCGCAGAGGGCCTCCAGCGTGCGCATGAGGAGGTGCGGGTCAAGAGCGTATCCACCCTCCACCACCAGCTCCCGGCACAGGATTTCCGATGCCGCCTGGCGCTCTGCATCGAGGCCCGAGCAGATCTGGTCATAAACGGGCCGCCCCTGGGTCTCACCCCAGAAGGCAATCCAGGCGGCGAGTCTTTCGGGCGTGAACACGCTGATGTCGAAATCGGAAAGCAGCAGCGCCTTCAGCTGCTCCGCAGCCGACGGCCCCGCCTGCCGCACCCGGCCGGCCCAGTGGCGGTGGTATTCCGTGGCGAGGGCGTGCAGCACCGCGGCCAGCAGCTCGTCCTTGCTGGTAAAATGGAAGATCACGATGCCGGCGGACAGGCCCGCTTCCTTGGCCACGTCAGCAACCGTCAGGGCGGCGTAGCCCTTGCGGGCGAGGACGGCGATCGTCGCATCGATCAGCTGGGCGCGCCGGACATCACGGCCTGCCTTGCGCGGCGTCGCGGCGTCCATGGGACGATCCCTGACAATCATCATGACCGGAAAGATAGTGAACCCCGGGCTCCATGGAAAGCCCGTCGCCCAGCCTCCATTGACCGTTGTGACCCGGCAACCTAAAGAAGCCGTAGGCTAGTATCATGCGCGATCACGAACTCCGGTATGTCTTGAACGACGAGTTGCACGGACGTCCCGGACTTCCGGTGACGGCCCCGGCGCGCGTCACCCACCTCGCCTTCACCATCGGTGAGGGGGATGGGGACCCGCTGACCCATGTGAAGGTTCTGTGCGACACGCTGGGTGTGAAGCCTCCGGCGGAAGGCGCCCCCCACCATTGGGCCGAAATCGCGGGCGGCCAGATCAAGTACGAGCGCCACGGCGAATTCTACCGGCTAAGCGTTGTGGCCGACGGCGGCCCGGAAAAGGGCGAGGCACTCGCCATCCTGCCGGTGGGCTGGGTGGACGGGCTTCCCGGCGCAAGGCTTGTCGGCATTCACACGCGCATCATGGGCAAGGATGAGCCGGAGCCCGACGTGGCCGC
>CAIYXE010000434.1 GCA_903930095.1 uncultured Hyphomicrobiales bacterium | reverse complement strand
TTCTGGACGATGAGGTTGTCATTCTCGCCCGCCTCAACGAAGGCGCCATCTTCACGCATGGACTTCCACACGGCCTCGAAGGCCTTGGCGTCGGACTTCTTGAGCGCCTTCAGGCTGTCGAAGGTCTCAGCGCCCTTCTCCATCACCAGCTCCATGAAGCTGTCGCGGGTGCCAGACGTCGGCGGCGGGCCGTAGACTTCGATCTTCTGGGCGGGCAGCGCGGCGTCGATTTCGTTCCACATGGTGTAGGGGTTGGCGACGAGATTGCCATCCTTGTCCGGAACCTGCTTGGCCAGCGCCATGAAGATCTGCTGCTTGGTCAGCTTCATGTCGGCGCCCTTGGCAGAGTCGGCCATGGCCAGACCGTCGAAGCCGACCTTGATCTCGACGATCTCGGTCACGCCGTTCTTGGCACAATCCTCAAACTCGCCCTTCTTGATGGCGCGCGAGGCATTGGAGAAATCAGGATGATCGACGCCAACGCCGGCGCAGAACAGCTTGAAGCCGCCGCCGGTGCCGGTCGACTCGACCACCGGGGTCTTCATGCCGGACGACTTGCCGAACTGCTCGGCCACGGCGGTGGTGAAAGGATAAACGGTCGAAGAACCGACAATGCGGATCTGGTCGCGGGCCAGGGCCGGCACCGCGGTGAGGGCCACCAGGCTGGCGGCGAGGATTACACGCTTCATGTTCAAAACTCTCCTGTTTATGGGCAGGCGGACACTAGGGCCGGCAGAAAACGCTTATGTGTCTGAAAAATCACATTTTGATGACAATTTAAGTATATGAAAAAACTACGCTTTAAGCGGTATCTTGACCGAGAACTCGCTGCCTTTGCCCAGTTCCGAGGCAATGCTCAGCCGGCCCCGGTGGCGGCTGACGATGTGCTTGACGATGGCAAGCCCGAGGCCGGTTCCCCCGCGTGAGCGGCTTTCCTGGACGTTCACGCGGTAGAAGCGCTCGGTGAGGCGCGGAATATGCTCAGCCGCGATGCCGGGGCCATGGTCGCGCACGGTGAGCTCGGCAAAACCGCCATCGTGGCGCAACGCAATGTCCACCCGCTTGCCGGAGCTGCCGTATTTGAGGGCGTTCTCCGCGAGGTTCTGCACCACCTGGACCAGCTCGTCGCGGCTGCCGGTGACGAGGAGCGGGCCATCCGCAGAAAGGCTCACCTCGCAGCCGAGCTCCCGCGCCATGCCGGAGAGCACGTCGCAGACATGGGCTGCCACCTGGTTCAGGTCAACCTCGCCTTGCGGCCGCACATGCTCGTTCATCTCAATGCGCGACAGTGAGAGCAGGTCGTCGATCAGGCGGCGCATGCGCTCGGCCTGGCTGCGCATCAGGCCGAGGAACTTGGCCTGCGCCTTCTCGTCATTGCGTGCAGCCCCCAGGATCGTCTCGAGGAAGCCGGTCAGCGCGGTGAGCGGCGTGCGCAGCTCATGGCTGGCATTGGCCACGAAATCGGCGCGCATGCGCTCGATCTGCTGTTCGCGCGTCAGGTCGCGCAGCACCAAGAGCGCGCCCTGGCCCTGGCCCAGCGGAGACACATGGGCAAGGAAGCTCCGCAGCATCGGCACGCGCAGCTCATACTCGACGTTGACCGCCTCCTCGCCCGCGGCTGCCGCCGCCACCGCCTCAAGCACGGCGGGATTGCGGATCGAGGCGGAAAGATGGAGGCCCTGTGGATCGGTCTCCAGCACGTCACGCGCCAGGGCGTTGGCGTGCAGCACGCGGCCCTGCCCGTCCACCATCAGCGCCGGGTCCGGCAGCGCCTGGATGATGTCATTCACCGAGGCGGACAGGTACAGCGGCTCAGGGCTCGCCACGTCGGCGGCCTGTGCGGGCGGAAGGTTACGGCTGAAGGGCCACATGATCCTGGACAATAGACGGACAGATTGCATTGCTGCAGATTTGTGAGAGCCGTATGACAGATTCAGTTGGTGGAGCATAGGACCATGGCCAGCCTGCCCTTCGACCCGGAGATGCAAGCCTATCTGGCAGAGCAGGCGCGGCTCAACGGCGCGTGGGACCCGGACTGGCCGCTCGCCCGCCAGCGCCAGGTGTGGGAGGCCGAGTGCCGCCGCGCCCGCGCCAAACGCCCCGCCCGGCTGATGGTCGAGGATCTCGACGTCGAAGGCGTGCACGTCAGGATCTTCCGGCCGCCCGGAGAGGACCCGAAGCCGGGTCTCGTCCACGCCCATGGCGGCGGCTGGACCATGGGCTCCTGCGAGACCCATGACGATCTCGCGGCCGAGATCGCCGACCAGGCAGATGTGGTGAGCGTGCTCTTCAGCTACCGCCGTGCGCCTGAGCACCGGCACCCCGCGCAGATTGAAGATGGGGCAAAGGTACTCGCCTGGGTGAGGAGTGCCGGCCGCGCCATCGGCATCGATCCCGCGCGCATCGTGCTCTCGGGCGACAGCGCGGGGGGCCAGGTGGCGGCAGGCCTCGCCCTGTCGCTGGCGCGGGGCGGCGAGAGGCCGCTGCGCGGCCTGGTGCTGATCAACCCCGGCCTCAGCGCCACCATGGACAGCGAGTCATACCGGCGGAACAGCAATGCGCCGGGCCTCAGCCGCGGGGAGATGCTGGGCTATCTCACCGCCTTCCTGGGCCCGAAGGAGACCGGCAACTGGAGCGACCCGCTGGCCCTGCCGAACCTCGCCACCAACGTCTCAGGGCTGCCGCCGTCCTTCATCACCGTGGCCGGACATGACCCGCTGTTCGACGATGGCGTCATCTTCCACGAAAAGCTCAAAGCCGCGGGAATTCCGGCGGTGCTGCGCGCGGAGCCAGCGCTTGCCCACTCCTACTGGCGCGCCCGCCACCACAGCAAGGCCGCAATGGCAGGCTTCAGGGCAATCGTCGAGGCGGTGCGCCAGCTCGGGCATGAGGGCCTGCTTCCCGGCTGAGTGGAAGATGGCCCTCAGCCATATTGCACGCCGGGCAGGACGCAGAGCATTTCGAACAGGAAGTTGGCGCCGATCAGCGCCGTGTTGCCGACAGGATCGAGCGGCGGGGAGACCTCCACCAGGTCGCCGCCCACGAGATTGAGCCCACGGCAACCGCGGATGATCTCGAGCGCCTGCCAGGTGGAGAGGCCACCCACCTCCACCGTGCCGGTGCCGGGTGCGAAGGCGGGGTCAAGGCTGTCGATGTCATAGGTGAGGTAGACCGGGTGATCGCCGATCCGGGCGCGCACTTCCTGCATCAGGGGGGCCAGCGACTTGTACCAGCACTGCTCGGCCTCGATCACGGTGAAGCCCTGCTTGCGCGGCCAGTCGAAATCCTCCGGCGAATAACCCGAGCCGCGCAGCCCGATCTGATAGACCTTGTCGCAGGCCAGCAGCCCCTCCTCCACCGCACGGCGGAACGGCGTGCCATGGGCAATCTTCTCGCCGAACATCTCATCGTTGATGTCGGCATGGGCATCGACATGGATCATGGCGACGGGGCCGTGCTTCTTCCGCATGGCGCGGAGAATGGGAAGCGTCAGCGTATGGTCGCCGCCCAGGGTCAATGGCGTGCAGCCATGCGCGAGGATCGCGTCATAGGCCGTCTCGATGATCCCCACCGTTTTCTTGAGGTCGAAGGTGTTGATCGGCACATCGCCGATATCTGCCACCTGAAGGGATTCGAACGGCTTGGCACGGGTGGCCATGTTGTAGGGCCGGATCATGCAGGATTCAGCCCTGATCTGGCGCGGCCCGTGGCGCGTGCCCGAGCGGTTGGAGGAGCCGATGTCGATGGGCACGCCCACAAAGCAGACGTCGAGCCCTTCCGCGGTGGTCTGCGAGGGAAGCCGCATCATGGTGGCAGGGCCGGCAAAGCGCGGCATGTCGTTGCCGCCCAGCGGCTGGTTGAAGGTGCGGTCGGCCATGAGACACTCCGATTCTCTTGAGGCGGGCTTTATCGCTCCACGCGCGATTATGTTGCGGATCAGGAGCGCGTGGCAATGATCCAGCCGCGGCTCTCGGTCTGATTTCTGGTGGATGTCGTGAACCCGCATTGCCCGAGTTTCTCATGCAGCATCCGCTCTTTGCCGCCGCTGACGAGATCGCAGTGATAGAGAACAAGCATGGTCTCGAATTTCGACAGTGTCAGCTTGTCCGCGGAGAGCAGAATTGGAAACTCGGCTCCCTCACAGTTGAACTTTGCAAAGTCCACTTTTGGAATATTGCGCTCGAACAGGTAGCGCTCAAGGGTGAGGGAAGGAACACGCTCTTCCGAACCATTGAAGTTGAAAGTGGTCGAATCGCCCCAACTTTCGCCTTCAGTGGCAAGATAAAGCTGCGTGTATCCATTCTTGTCGCCCAGTGCGGCATGATCAGCAATGACATTGGTGACATCGTTCAGAAAGAGGTTCGTCTTGAGCAGCGCAAATGTTTCTTGCCGCGCTTCGATCGCGTAGACCCGCGCCACGCGCCGGGACAAGAGCAGCGAAAAATCTCCGAGATGGGCTCCGACATCCAGGACAATATGCGAGCGATGCGGTTGATATTCAGGAACGTCACGCAAGAAGATATCATCCTCAAAGCTATGCGCGATAACGGCTTCGTCGGACGATGCAGGCCGGTATGCCACCGTGAACCCCATGGATGAGGCCAGCTTGAGTGTTCCGGCTTTCGCCTTCGCCATTCCAGCCATTTCGGCAAATTGCTGAGCAGATTGAAGATTGTGCAGGACGTCTTCACTCACCACGCTTCAACTCTCATTCTGCCGGCATTCCCCAAATGGCCTGCCGCTTGCTGGCAAGATCGCCCGGCGATGGGACGAGAGCAATCTTTTTCCGCGCCGGGTG